>JBKQVS010000138.1:0-9943 GCA_052139855.1 Desulfobaccales bacterium | reverse complement strand
GGACTCGGGATTGATAAAGGTGATGTAGTGGGCGTAAAGGGAACCCGCCAGGCCGGCCAGGGCCGCGGCCAGGGTGAAAATGACGATTTTATACGCCGGGGTGTTGATCCCCATGACCTGGGCGGTGGTCTCGTGGTCCCGGATGGCCCTCAGGGCCCGGCCATGATAGGAATCCACCAGGCGGTAGGTCGCTCCCAGGACCAGCAGCACGGTAACCACCACCAGAATCAGGTAAATCCAGGGCTCCCGGAAGTTCAGGCCGAAGAAGCCGGGAGGCGGGATGCCCGGCAGGCCGTCAGGCCCCCCGGTGATTTCCAGGTTGAGAAAGACCAGGTCCACGATCACCCCGAAGCCCAGGGTGACGATGGCCAGGTAATCCTCCTTGAGCCTCAGGGTCGGCAGCCCCAGGGCGAAGCCGCATAATCCCGCCACCAGAAGGGCGGCTAGGGCGGCGGCGGGAAAAGGGAAGTGCCAGTACAGCGACACCAGGGCTGAGGCATAAGCTCCGATGCCGTAGAAGGCGGCATGGCCCAGGGAAACCTGGCCGGCATAGCCGATGATCAGGTTGATGCTGACGGTCAGGATGATATAGATGCCGGCCAGGATGGATAGATGCAGCACATATGCGGCCATCTCAGTCCCCCCGGCCTCTCAAAATGCCCTGGGGCCGCAGCAAGAGCACCAGGATGAGGATGGCAAAAGCGATGGCGTCCTTAAAACCCGAGGAGACATAAGCCGCACCCAAAGATTCCGCCACCCCCAGGAGCAAGCCCCCCAGGATGGCCCCCGGGATACTGCCTACCCCACCCAGGATGGCGGCGCTGAAGGCCTTGAGGCCCGGCAGCATTCCCATGCGGGGGTAGGTGGCGTTATAGTAGATGGCCATCATGATGCCCGCGGCGCCGCTCAGGGCGGAGCCTAGCAGAAAAGTCAGGGAGACCATGCGATCGACGTTGATGCCCATGAGCCGGGCCGTATCCCGGTCCAGGGCGCAGGCCATGATGGCCTTGCCGTAGGTGGTGTAACGCACAAAGACCACCAGCAAACCCATGAGTCCCAGAGCCGCGGCCAGGATGGCCATCTCCAGCGTGGACACCGGCAGGCCGGCGATCTGGATGGTGCTGAAGGTAAATTGCATGGGGAAGGGCCGGTCATTGGGGCCGAACAGGAGCAGGGCCAGACTCTGGAGAAAGATGGAGGCGCCGATGGCGCTGATGAGGGGCACCAGGGGATGGAAACCCCGTAAGGGCCGGAAGGCCACCCTTTCTAAGAGCACACCCAGGAGGCCGGCCGCCGCCATCCCCAGGGCAAAGGCCAGGAAGAAATTGACGTTCCCGGTGGCCAGGAGCAGCACCGTTACAAAGGCGCCGCACATGTAGATTTCCCCCTGGGCAAAATTGATCAGGCCCAAAATGCCATAGATCATGGTGTAACCCAGGGCGATGAGGGCATAAACACTGCCGGTGGTCAGGCCGTTGATCAATTGCTGGAAAAACATTAGGATAGGGGAAATATTCCGTTAGAAGCGATCTGGAACGGCGCCGCAAGGCGACCGCCTCACCATATCATCTTTAGACCGTGCTCCACAAGGTCGTTGTGAGCTTGGCGGCAGGAGTCGGGGAGAACCGGGCGGCAAACCCCGGGGGATCAGTATCGGGAGAAAAAAAGGCGGCCCGAAGGCCGCCGTTTAAGGAGTCACGTTCTGAAGGATTAGAAGTGGTAGTTGGCCCGAATCAAGGGGGCAAACTGGTTCAGCGCGTTTGTCTTTATTGTGAGGTTATTGCCAGACCAGGAAGGCGCGGAATAGCGCCACCGCATGGAAGTATCGATGGAGACATTCTTGAAGCACACCCATCGGATGCCGGGTTCCACCACCAGGGCGACGTTCATGGCGGTATCGCCATAATTCGCGGAGTATGTGGCATTTCCTTTGGGAATAACAGCCGGGAACGTGCCATCAACGCCGGTCCACACGAGGGCGGGCCCCACCCCGATATAAGGATTGATCCGGCCCGTCGGGACCTCGGAATCCTTCATGAAGCCATAGTGGGCCATGAACAGGAAGGTCCAGGCCACTTCATAGCCATTTAGTCTAGTGTTGGCCGGGAAAAATTTCCCGATGCCAGGGCCGGCGTCCTGAATGCACAGGCGGTTATAAGTAATATCCATGGCAAAGCTGAAATACTTCATCCAATCCGGCCAGGCATAAGCCCCGAAGCCGGCATTGACGAAATCGTACCCGATGGTCGCCCCGCCGATCACCGATGGCCTGATCTCAGTCTGTGAACTCGAGTTAAGCCCAGCGCCGCTGACCGACATTTCCGGATACGCATTGAAATTACCCCCGAGTTCGCCGCCGACCCACATGGCAGACTGGGCTACCCCTGACAGGGCCAGCAAAGCAACTACCAGCGCTGCCACCCCCAACACGTACATCTTTTGCTTCATGATTGGTCCCCCCCCCATAATTTCTGAAAAATAAAAAGGGGTCTCGTATCAGTCAAAGTGGTTAACTTTTACAAGACCCCTGGTTGTTCCCCCATAAAGGGCGAAATCGCAAAAGCCTAGAAGTGGTAGTTGGCCCGTAGGATGAAGGCGAACTGGTTAAGAGGAAGCTTTACCGTGACCGGACCGTCGCTCCAGGAAGGCTGGGCATAGCGATACCGCATGGCGGTATCGACGGAGACATTCTTGAAGCACACCCACCGGATGCCGGGTTCCACCACCAGGGCGATGTTCATGGCGTTAACCCCAAAATTGGAGCTGAATCCATGACTACCACCCACACTAGGCGTAAGCACATTAGCCGTAAAGTCAGCGCCGGACCAGACGATGGCAGGGCCAACCCCGATGTAAGGATTGATCCGGCCCGTCGGCACTTCGGAATCAGGCATAAAGCCGTAATGGGCCATGAACAGGAAGGTCCAGGCCACTTCATAGCCGTTCAATCTGGAGTTAGGCGATAAAACACTATACGTTCCAGCAGAAAGGCCGTTAACTTGGAGCCGGTTGTAAGTGAGGTCCATGGCAAAGCTGAAATACTTCATCCAATCCGGCCAGGCATAAGCCCCGAAGCCGGCATTGACGAAATCGTAGCCCAGGGTCGCGCCGCCGATCACCGATGGCCTGATGAAGACGCTGGTGCTACCGCTATAAGGACCCACGCTGACGTCTACATTCGCGGAGTTGAAATTACCTCCGAGTTCGCCGCCGACCCACATGGCCGACTGGGCCACCCCTGACAGAGCCAGCAGAGCCGCCAGCACCGCCGCCACACCCAAAACATACATCTTTCTCTTCATGATTGGTCCCCCCCTTAATTTTTAAACACGGTTAGTGATCTTGAATCGCACGAAGTTTTGTAAATCAGTCCCCTTTTCCCTCGTTATTCAAGACCCTACGTCTCCCTCATATTGAGGGCGAATCCATTATAAGTTGGAAGAAAAATCATTGTCAAGGAGAAAATCTGGAAGATGATGAAAAAATTTGGATTTCAGACCGCCAGGCTGATCCAGGTGGCTAATCCCAGGCCGATGCCCACCAGGCCGTTGAGGGTAAAGAAGGCGGGGGGCAGGCTTCTGGGCTCCCGGACGGATAGGAGCAGGTGCTGCACCAGGAGGATCAGAGAACTTACCACTACGGCCCCGGCATAGATGGGACCCAAACCGGCCAGCCGGCCGGTAATGGCGAACCCCAAGGCTGCTGCCAGGTGACAAAGAGCCGCCAGGCGGCGGGCCCAGGTCGCCCCGATCCGGGCCGGCAGAGAAAAAAGCCCCATCCGCCGATCAAACTCCTCGTCCTGAAGGGCATAGAGAATATCGAAACCCGCCACCCAGAAGAGCACCGCCCCGGCCAACACCAGAACCGCCAGGCCCAGGTCGCCCCGGACCGCCAGCCAGCCTCCCACCGGGGCCAGACCCAGACTCAGGCCCAGGAACCAGTGGGACGCACTGGTGAACCGCTTGGTGAGGGAATACCCCAGGATCACCAGGAGGGCCAGGGGAGACAGGGCGAAGCAGACCCGGTTGAGTTGGGACGCCGCCCCCATAAAGAGGACCGCGCTCGCCCCGATAAACAGGATGGTGGCTCGCCGGCTGATCTTGCCGGCGGGCAGGGCCCGGTCGGCGGTGCGGGGATTGGCGGCGTCGAATGAGGCATCCGCCAGGCGGTTGAAGGCCATGGCGGCGCTCCGGGCGCCCACCATGGCCACCAGGATATAAAAGAGGGTCCGGCCGTCAGGCAGACCCCGAGCCGCCAGCAAGGCCCCCATGAAGGCAAAGGGCAGGGCCAGGACGCTGTGCCCGACCTTGATCATCTCCAGCAGTTCAAACAGGTTGTGAAAAAATTGCCGCATTTTAGGTTTCTCGGTGGGGCGGGAGTCCCTGTCCGCTATCCTCTAAGGCAGGCACTGAGGCCAGCCCCACCGGTTAATTTTGCCCCGTTCTCAAGGACAACTTGGGAACGAATAGATGATGTATTCTTCCCTGACCCCTGACCCCTGACCCCTGCCTTTACTCCTCTCCCCAGCGCCGGGTCAGGTTATGCTCAAGCCCCAGGTGGTCCAGGACGCGCCCGGCAAACTGGCGGGCCAGTTCGGTGAGATCCTGGGGCCGGTGGTAAAAGCCGGGGCAGGCCGGGAAGATGGTGGCCCCGGCCTCCGCTGCCCGGACCAGATTCTTCAAGTGAATGAGGCTCAAGGGCGTCTCCCGCACCACCAGGATCAGGGGCCGGCGCTCCTTGAGAAAGACCTCCCCGGCCCGGTGGATGAGATTGCGGCCCACCCCGCCGGCGATGGCCCCCAGCGACCCCATGGAACAGGGAATCACTACCATGCCCCGGGCCCGAAACGAGCCGCTGGCCAGGGCCGAGGTGAAGTCATCCACCCGGTGCCAGATGGCCCCGGGGGCCAAAGCCGCCGGAGTGGTCCCCAGCTCCAGGCTCAACACCTGCTCCCCGGCCCCGGAGATCACCGCGTGCAATTCCAGGTCCGGGCGGCCGGTGAAATAGGCCAACAGCTCCCGGGCATAGATCATGCCCGAGGCCCCGGTGACGGCCACCACGTAGCGGTTCATGTGAGCCCCAGGCGCGGCCACAGTTCATCCACCTTGCGCTTGACTTCCGGATCCATGTCAATCACCTCGGGCCAGGGCCGGGTAAACCCTTCCTCGGGCCATTTCCGGGTGGCGTCGATCCCCATCTTGGAGCCGTAGCGGGGCAGGGGCGAGGCGTGGTCCAGGGCGTCCACCGGCCCGTCGGCGAACACCACGTCCCGCCGCGGGTCCACGTTGTTCCCCAACCGCCACAGCACCTGCGATAGGTCCTGCACGTCCACGTCCCGGTCATAGATGATGATGATCTTGGTGAACATCATCTGCCCCATCCCCCAGATAGCGTGCATCACCTTGCGGGCGTGGCCGGGATAGCGTTTGTCGATGGAGATAAAGGCCAGGTTGTGGAAGACCCCCTCCACCGGCAGGTTCATGTCCACCATCTCCGGCAGCGTCTTCTGCATCAGGGGAAAGAAGATGCGCTCCGTGGCCTTGGCCATGAAGCAGTCTTCCATGGGGGGCCGCCCCACGATGGTGGCCGGATAAATGGGGTTCCGCCTCCGGGTGATGGCGGTGAGGTGGAACACGGGGTAGTCGTCCGCCAGGGAGTAGTAGCCGGTGTGGTCGCCGAAGGGACCTTCCCGCCGCCTCTCCCCCGGCTCCACATAACCTTCCAGGACGATCTGGGATTCAGCCGGTACGCTCAGGGGCTGGGTGACGCACGGCACCATCTCCACCGGCTCGCCCCTCAAAAACCCGGCAAAGAGGATCTCATCGATATCTTCCGGCAAGGGCGCGGTGGCCGCATAGGTCACTGCGGGGTCGGGTCCGATGGCCACCGCCACCGGCAGGGCCTCGCCCCGGGACTCCGCCACCCGGTAGTGCTGGGCCCCGCCCTTGTGGGCGTGCCAGTGCATCCCGGTGGTCCGGGCGTCATAGACCTGGAGGCGGTACATGCCTACGTTGCGCTTCCCCGTCTCCGGGTGGTGGGTGAACACCACCGGCAGGGTGATGAAGGGGCCGCCGTCCTCGGGCCAGCAGGTCAGGACCGGAATTTTACCCAGGTCCAGGTCATCGCCCGTATAGACAACCTCCTGGCACGGCGCCTTACTCACCTCTTTGGGGAACATCCGGCCCAGGCGGGCCAGCTTGGGGATGAGCTTGAGCTTCTTCATCAGGGTGTTGGCCTCCGCCTCCATGAAGCTCAGGAGGTCCGTGGCGATGTCGTCCAGGGAGGCCACCTCCAGGGCCAGGCACATGCGCCGCATGGACCCGAAGGCGTTCATCAACACCGGCATCTCAAAGCCCGGCACCGCTTCGAACAACAGGGCCGGGCCCCCGGCCTTGCACACCCGGTCGATGATCTCGGTGATCTCAAGATACGGGCTCACCGGCTCCTTAATGCGCACCAACTCCCCGGCCTGCTCCAGCCGGGCGATAAATTCCTGCAAATTCCGATAACCCATATGGTTTCCCTTGGTGTTTTTGAGGGGAGAGCTGGGGGACGCGAGTCCCACACCCTCCCCTCAAACTCCCCTCCCATCCCCCTTTAAGGGATTGGGGGAGGAGGATTGGGGGAGGGGGTAAGGGCGGGTGCCCTTAGCCCCCTCCCCCAAAATATTCCAGCCGCGGCGCCTCGTCCAGTTCCCCCAGGTTATACAGGTAATGGAAGAAGGTGGCCAGACCTTCCTCGTGTTCCGGGTCCAGGGAGTAATTGAGTTGGTGAAAATACGCCAAAATCTGGGCCGGGGTCATATTGAAGAAGGCCGCGGCGATCCGGCTCAACTCCGCCAAAGACCCCAGGCCCCAATCCCGGGACCGGAGCAGCATGCGGTGCAGGGTGGCGGTGGCCGCGGGGTGAGCTGCGGCGAAGTCCCGGCGCACGGCCCAGACCCCAAACACGAAGGGGAGCCCGGTGAGTTCCTGCCAGGCCTGCCCCAGGTCCAGTTCAAAGGGCAGTGCCCCCGCGGCTTTCAGCCTCAGGGCCTCGTCGCCGATGGCCATGACCGCGGCCGCCTCCGCCAGGGGCGCGCCCGCCAATTGACCCCGCTGGTAGTGGGGCTGCACTTGAAAGAGCTCGGCCATCAGGATTTTTACCAGCGCCGCGCCGCTGGCCGAGGCGGCGCTGACCCGGATGGTCTGCCCGTCCAGCCGGGAAAACGGCACCCGGGAAAACAGGAGCACGCTGCCCACCGCCCCCTTGGAACTGATGGACAGGTCCGGCAGAAGCAAGTAATCTCGAAAGGCGCGGCCATACTCCATGGCGGAGATAGAGCCCAAATCCACTTCGCCCCGGCGCATCAAGGCGTTGAGCTCCGCCGGGGTGCCCCGCACCAGGTGGAAGCCATTTTCGTTGAAAATGTGCTCCAGGGCGAAATAGATGGGCAGAACATTGAGATACGCAATGCGCCCGACGCGGGCCTTGGCCGTCATGGGTGTCTCCCTTTATCCAGGGTTCGGTCCGTCAATATTGTTGAAGCCCAAAACCAATCGATCCGTGGTTCTGTAGGGGCGGGTTTGAAACCCGCCCCTACCCGATCAATTCCATGCGCCCGGGAAAACCGATGGCTTATTATCGGTCAACCCAGCCAGCGGAATTTGCCGGCAGCCCCGGCGCTGAAGAGCTCACCCCAGAAATCCCGGCGGCCCGTCAGGGGAATGAACCCGAAGGCCGCCTGCTTGCCGGGCGTCAGACTCCCGAAGTCCTGATCCCGGCCCAGGGCCCGGGCGCCGTTCAGGGTCCCCTGGCGCAACCAGAGATCCCCGGGCCAGGCCGGAAAATTTTCGTGGAGCCAGAGCATCTCCCCGAAGAGATTCAGGTCCCAGTTGCCCGCCAGGGAGTCGGTGCCCAGGGCCAGGTTCACCCCGGCCGTAAGCATTTCCGGCACCGGCGGCACCCCGGCCCCGGTGTACCGATTGGCCCGGGGGCACAACACCAGCCAGGCCCCGGTTCCGGCCAGGAGGTCGCAATCCGCCGCGGCAAGCTGGGTCCCGTGCACCGTGAGGGTCCGGGGCCCCAGAAATTCCAGGCGGTCGAGGTAAGCCGGGGGACTCAAGCCGGGGGCCGGAAAATCCGGCACCCAGCGCCCCCGGCGTTTCAACAAGCCCTCAAAGAAGCCGTTGCCTCTCGCCAGAAAGTCAATTTCCGCCTGGGATTCGGCCAGGTGCACCATCTGAGGGCCCAGGCGGGCGGCGTTCCATGCATCCACCGCCCGGAACAGGGCAGGAGACACGGAATAGGGCGCATGCGCCGCGGCCGAGACCCATGCCGCGCCCGCCACCTCAGGCCGGCCGAACCAGGGGAAATGCTCCGGCAGGTTAAAAGTCTCCAGCAGGTCAAACCCCAGGCACTCGTAGAACAGGTGGTACGAGAGCGGGCCGGTGGCGAGGTGCGGCCACGAAGTCCCGGTGTTGGTGACTTCCCCTACCAGAACCGCGCCGCTCCGCCGTAAAGCGTCAACGCCGCAGACGATGCCCGCCTCCACTTCGTCCGGCGTCAGCGCCCCGGACGCGGCCAGGGTCGCCTCCAGCCAATCCTCCCACCGCGCCTGGGGCAACACCTTTCCGGCCAGGGCGGAAAACTCCAGGTGGACGTGGCAGTTCACCAACCCGGGCAGGATAGCGCTGTGGCCGTGGTCGCAGATCAGACCGCTAAAGCCGGTCAAAACCTCAGCCGCCGGCCCCACCGCGGCAATCCGGGCACCTTTCACCACCACCGCCCCATCCCGGATGGGCGGCTGATCCACCGGCAGGACCCATTTACCTACGTGTGCGATCATAATTCAGTAGCCAGTAGCCAGTTGTCAGTTGCCAGTAAATGAGCAGTGCTGACAACGACCTGCTGACAACTCATCTCCCCTTTTCGCCTCTTTCCCTTTTTCCCTTTTTCCCCGTCAGTTACCGGACCCAGGTCCGCCAGTCTTCACCAATATCGCCCCTCAGGCGGTAGCGTTCCATGAGCCGGGGGCAAGGACATCGCCGCGCCGTACCGGCCAACGCCGGCAGCAGCCGCGAGACCAGTTCGGGAAAAGCCGCTTCCACCGCCCGCACCCGCTCTACTTCCTCCGGGGTGGCCAGCCCTTCAAAGAGCACCCCGGGCTGATAGGGCCGGTCCACCAACCCTTCGGCATAATTCACCACGTAGGTCAGGGCCGTGTAACAAAACTCCAGTTCCCGGGCCAGGAAGACCTCGGGCGCCAGGGTTTGGCCCACCAGGTCGCCTCCTAGGAGGCCGAACTTGCGGATTTCCGCCGCGGTCTCAAGACGCGGGCCCGTGGTGGCCACATAGACCGCCCGGCCATGCACCACAAAAGGAACATCCACCAGCGCCCCCAACATCGCGGCCCGGAGTTCCGGGCAGAACAGGGGATTGTGCCGGATAAAACCCCACCCCACCCCGGGATAAAAGGTGTGGGGCCCGCCCCTGCCTTCGTCCAGCACGTCGTGGGGCGCCACCAGGTCCCCCGGGGCCAACTCCTCCTTCAGCGACCCCGGCGCCACCCAGGCCAGGATCTTGCCCACCCCCAACGCCTTCAAGGCATAGAGATTGGCCCGGGCATTGATAAACGGCGCCGATATCTCGTAACCCGCCTCCCCGTGCCGGGACATCACGACAAAATCAATCCCCTCCTGCCGGAACCAATGCACCGGCCGGCTGTCCCCATACGGCGTCGAAAAAACCTCGGTGCGGTGCGGCTTCAACCCCACCGCCTCCAAAGCCTTATGCGCCCCCACCCGGGCTATGACCGCGATTTCTGGTTTCATGTCAGTTGCTTGATTTTGGGGGAAGAAGCTAAGGGCTTTTTCATAAGCAGCCCTTACCCCCTCCCCCAAACCTTCGCCCCCAATCCCTTACAGGGGGTTGGGAGGGGAGTTTGAGGGGAGGGCGGGGGAAT
>JBKQVS010000137.1:0-2603 GCA_052139855.1 Desulfobaccales bacterium | reverse complement strand
GCCAGCCTTTTGCGCATATGGTTCAAGATGCCAGGAACCAAGGGATTTACCCTTACTTCCGGCCCATTGACCGATCCTGGGGCACAGAAGTGGAGGTGTCGGGCCGGCGTCTGATAATGATCGGCTCCAATGATTATCTGGGATTCACCCATGACCCCCGGATAATCGAAGCGACCGCCAAGGCGGCGCTACGTTGGGGTAGTGGTCCCGGGGGATCCCGCTTTTTGTGCGGCAATCTCACGCTGCACGAGGCCCTGGAACATCGTCTGGCCGCCTTCGTGGGCAAGAAGAAGGCCGTCGTTCACGCCACCGGATTCACCACCAATCTGGGGGCCATTGCCTGCCTGCTGACGCCCCAGGATATCATCGTCTGCGACCGGGAAAACCATGCCAGCATCTTTGAAGGCTGCCAGGCTTCCCGGGCCCGACTGATCCCCTTTGCCCACAACGACGCCGCCGGCGCGGAGCGCAAACTGGCGGCGGCGAGCCAAAAGAATACCGATGGCTGCAAACTGCTGATTACCGAAGGTGTCTTCAGCATGTCCGGGGACATGGCTCCCTTGGATGAACTGGTAAAATTAAAAGAAACCTATCCCGACCTGCTCATCTATCTGGATGACGCCCACGGGCTGGGGGTGATGGGTAACGGCGGCCGGGGAACCGCCGACCATTTCGGCCTCACCGGCCAGGTGGATTTCATCATGGGCACCTTCAGCAAGGCCCTGGCTTCCATCGGCGGTTTCATCGCCGCCGACGACGAGGTCGTCCTGGAATATTTGCGCCACCATTCCAAGCCCCTGATCTTTTCCGCGGCCTTGCCCGCCAGCAACGCCGCCACGGTGTTGGCCTGCCTGGACCTCCTGGACGAGGACCCCGGGCGGGTGACCCGCCTTTGGGATATTACCCGCAAGGTGCACCAGGGTTACCGGGAAATCGGAGTCATCACCAGGCATTCCAAGACTCCCATCATTCCCATTTACATCGGCGCGGAAGACAAAGCCTTCGCCTTTGCCAAGGACATGTTCGACCACGGGGTTTTTGCGCTGCCCGCCATTTATCCGGCGGTCCCCCGGGGACAGGCGGTGATTCGCACCGCTTATATGAGCACCCATAAAAAGAGCCAGATCGACTATGTCCTGGAGGTCCTGGCTAAGCTCGCCAAGAAACATCGTATCCGTTTTTCTGATCTCGGACAGCCGGAATCCTTTTTGGAAGGAGAAGGTTATTCCGGTGAGTATCCCGCGGCGTCAGGCTCAGCAGTGGGCATGGGCAGCGAGTAAGCCGAGAGCCTGGGAGTCCGACCTTGCAATTCAATGACCTCTTAACCGTCAGCGTGCGCCAGGTGATCCGCCATCGGCGGCGTTACCTGGGCGTAGTCTTGGCCATCGCCCTGGGGGTTGCCGGTTTCATCAACATCCTCACCATGAGCCGGGAGGTGAAGAAGAACTTCAACCAGGACCTGGACCTGATTGGCGGGGTCACGGTCATTCGCCTTTCCTTTGACAATACCCGCTCTTACCAGCCCCAGTGGTTTCATGACGCTACCCTGGCCGCCTTGAAACATCTTAAAGGCGTCGAGGAGCTGAGTCTCACCGCGGTCAAGGGAGGGTCCACCAACTACCGCGGCCAGCAATACGGCTTTTCCCTGTTGGCGGTGGATGACGTCTACTGGAACGTGCGCAGTTTTTGGGCCCAAACGGGGAATCTCTTCGGGCCCGCGGCCGTGGCCGGACGCAAGCGGGAATGTGTCCTGGGAGCCGAACTGGCCAAGCGCGTCTTCGGCGGTATGGATATCCGAGGCCGGCGGCTGGAGATCAATAAGGAAATCTATTGGGTTTCCGGAGTCCTGGGAGGCGTAACCGACACCGGCGCCGCCAACGCCGCCTTCATTCCCCTCACCACCGGCTTGGATCGCCTGGTCGGCCCGCCGCTCACCGACCGCCTCTATCTCCGCTGCCAAACCTGGGATGACGTTTCCCGGGTGGCAACTGCCATCCCGGGCATCGTCAAGTCCAATCAGTCCCCGGAAGAGCTCCAGGTGGAAGTTTCCTGGGAGGGGCTGAAAAGGGTCTTGCAACTGGCCTGGTGGATCGAGTTTCTCATTTATCTCGCCACCGGCGCCACCTTCATCTTGGGCGGGGTGGGCATCTGGAACGTGATGATGGCCGCAGTGGTGACCCGCACCCGGGAGATCGGCTTGAAGAAGGCCATGGGGGCCGAGGACCGGGATATCTTGGCCCAATTCCTGACCGAAGCTCTCTGTCTCAGTATAGGCGCCGCCCTGCTGGGGGGCCTGCTGGGGCGAATAATGACGGAGATTTTAGGGCACATGAACCACAGCCGACCTCCGGAAGCCTTATTCTTCCTGGGCCTGGGCCTGGGATTCCTCTTTGCCGTAGCGGTGGGGGTGGGGGCCGGCCTTTATCCCTCCCTGCGGGCCAGCCGTATGGAAGTGGTCTCGGCCATTCGTTATGAATAATTTTCCTTCTGCACGGGGACCAATGGGGCCCTGATCCACATCTCCGACCTCACCAAGATTTATCAAACTGAGGCCGGCGCTATCCGAGTGCTCGATAACGTCAATCTGAAAATCTATCCCGGCG
>JBKQVS010000136.1:0-4764 GCA_052139855.1 Desulfobaccales bacterium | reverse complement strand
CCCAGCACAATCCCGCCAAGCCCCGGTCCGAGCACGGCATCCCCCTGGGTCCGGCGGGCACCCTGTTCGTCATGGGCGACCTGAAAAAGATGACCTCCAGGTACCTGGTGGGAGTGAGCCTCCTGGGTTACGGCTGCTCCCTATCCGTGGGCCTGGGTATTCCGATTCCCATCCTGAATGAGGAGATGGCCCGCTTTTGCGGGGTGGCCGACGAAGAGCTGCTGGCCCCCATTGTGGACTATAGCACCGATTATCCCGCGGCGACCGGCCGTATCCTGGGGCAGGTGAGCTACGCCCAGTTAAAGCGGGGCAGCCTCACCCTGGGCGGGCAGGAAGTGCCCACCGTGCCTCTCTCCAGCCTGACGCGGGCCCGGGAGATCGCCCTGCTTCTGAAAGAATGGATCAGCAAAGGCCAATTCCTGCTGGGCGAACCGGTGGAGTTGCTGCCGGGGAGTGAGGCCATCCACAACATCCGCACTGGCAGCCGGGATAGTTGAGGGGTGCAGCGCGGCGGGTCTCCGGTAATTCCCGGACCGGCAAAGCCCGGATCGAGGGCGTTATTTCATCTTCTGTTGTTGCAGTTTATGTAGGGTGGGCACTACCCACCAATTCCTTAAGAATTTATACCTGTTTTCCGTAGGGGCGGACTCAGGTGAATCCTTGGGGGCTATCTACACTAATTCAAGGCGCAGTTCGCGCCCAACAAGAGCGGCGGCGCGTTGCAGCGTCTCAATCGTCACATTACCCTTTGCCTTGAGAATCCTATCAACCTGTGCGCGGCTTGTGTGCATCCGCTCGGCCATTTGCGCTTTTGTAATGCCCTGCTTGCGCATTTCCTCGGCAATCTGCCACGTAATAACACGTGTAACCGCCTCGGCCTTCGCCGCCTCGTAAATGCCCTCTTCGTGAAGGAAGTCATCGAGCGTCGATCCCCAATGTTTGTTTTTCTCGCTCATGTCGTCATCTCCTTCATCCGCTTACGCGCCAATTCAATCTCATCAGGGGGCGTCTTCTGGGTTTTCTTGATAAAACCGTGCACAATGCCAATCCGTCCCTCATGCACGCAAAACAGTATCCGGGCGATACGCTGGCCCGGTAAGTTGCTGCGCATCTCCCACAGCCCGCCGCCAAGCGAGCGGCACAACGGCATACCGACCGGCCAACCAACTTGCACGGTGGCAAGATCAAAGCCGATCCTCTGCCTATCGTCGCCCGGCGAGCCTCTCAACCAATCCCTGACCGGATCAACACCGCCCGAGGTGCGATAGAAGACAACGGGTATCTCGGTCAGGTGTTCGCCAGTCATAAAAACAACCTTTTAGAAAAAAGTATCATATATAGTACATTTGTCAAGGGACAAATTGAATTACCGCCACAGTCTCTCAAATCTCGCCACATTTTCGCCGTGTAAATGACGGTGTGCCGGATGTCCCGGTGCCCAAGCTAGTCTTGAATAAGCCGTGTGTCTGCCCCTTGATCTGCCAGAGCGAAGCCGCAAGCGTCGCGTAGCATGTGCGGAATAGCTCTCTACTGCCCAATATTTCATAGGGGCGCACACACGGGTGCGCCCCTACAAGAGAGTCCATACCCACCTCACCCTGCCCTTTCTGCCCGCATCATAGCAAAAACCTTGCCGGACACTAATGGGCTCGAGGGAGCTATTTCTTCTGCTGTTGTTGCAGTTTGGCCCAGGGGTCCTTCAGGGTCACGGTGCGGGTGAACACCAGGGCCCCGGGCGCGGAGTCCTTGAGGTCGGCGCAAAAGTAGCCCTGGCGCTCAAACTGATAGAAGCTGCCCGGGGCGGCGTCCGCCAGGCTGGGTTCCAGGCGGCAGGAGGGCAGAACCTCCAGGGAATTGGGGTTGATATCCGCCAGGAAATCTCCCCCGTGTTCGGCCCCGGGTTCGGGCCGGGTGAACAGCCGGTCGTAAAGACGCACCTCCGCCGGGACAGCGTGGCTGGCTGAGACCCAGTGCAGGGTGGCCTTCACCTGGCGGCCGTCCGGGGCGTAGCCGCCCCGGGTCTCCGGGTCGTAAGTGCAGTGCAGCTCCACCACCTCTCCCGCCGCGTCCTTCACCACCTCCACACACTTGATGTAGTAAGCATAGCGCAGGCGCACCTCCCGGCCCGGGGCCAGCCGATAGAACTTCTTGGGCGGCTCCTCCATAAAGTCCTCCCGCTCCAGGTACAGTACCCGGGAGAAGGGCACCTGGCGGCTGCCGGCGGCCGGGTCTTCGGGGTTGTTCACCGCCTCCAGCTCCTCCACCCGGCCCTCGGGGTAATTGTCCAGCACCACCTTCAGGGGACGCAGCACCCCCATCACCCGGGGGGCCCGCCGGTTCAAATCCTCCCGGACGCAGTACTCCAGCAGGGCCAAGTCCACCAGGTTCTCCCGTCTGCCCACCCCGATGCGCTCGCAAAAGTGGCGGATGGCCGCGGCGGGGTAACCCCGGCGGCGCATCCCGGCCAAGGTGGGCATGCGGGGGTCGTCCCAACCGGCCACGTGGCCTTCGTTCACCAGCTTCAGGAGCTTGCGCTTGCTCATCACCGTGTAGCTCAGGTTAAGGCGGGCAAACTCGATCTGCTGCGGGTGACAGGGCGCCGGCAGGTTGTCCAGGGTCCAGTCGTACAGAGGCCGGTGGTCTTCGAACTCCAGGGTGCAGATGGAGTGGGTGATGCCCTCGATGGCGTCCGAGATGGGGTGGGCGTAATCGTACATCGGGTAGAGGCACCACTTGTCCCCCGTGCGGTGATGTTCGGCGTGCAGGATGCGGTACAGCACCGGGTCTCGCATATTGATGTTGGGCGAGGCCATGTCGATCTTGGCCCTGAGGGTCCGGGCGCCGTCCGGGAACTCCCCGGCCCGCATGCGCCGGAACAGGTCCAGGTTCTCGGCCGCGGGACGGTTGCGGTAGGGGCTGTCTTTGCCCGGCTCAGTGAGGGTGCCCCGGTATTGCCGGACCTCCTCCGCCGTCAGATCGCAGACAAAAGCCTTGCCCTCCTTGATCAGGTGCACGGCATAGTCATACATCTGCTCGAAATAGTCCGAAGCGTAGTAGAGCCGGTCCTCCCAGTCGAAGCCCAGCCAGCGCACCGTATCCATAATGGATTCGACGTACTCTTCTTCTTCCTTGGTGGGGTTGGTGTCGTCGAACCGGAGGTTGCAGACCCCGCCGAACTGCTGGGCGATGCCGAAATTGAGGCAGATGGACTTGGCGTGGCCGATGTGCAGATAGCCGTTGGGCTCCGGGGGAAAGCGGGTCATGACCCGGCCGCCGTTTTTCCCGGCCTTGAGGTCTGCGGTCACGATATCGCGAATAAAATCTGAAGGTTGAGTTTCGATCTCGGTCATATCAACATCCTTCCGGGGAAGTGGGAAAATTCAGTTATACAAGAACAAACATAAAATAAGTCATTTCGGGCCAAAGACAACAGCCACCGGCCTGAAACAATTTTCTCACTAACAACAATTGGATAGCCAAAGGTTAAATTATATACTAGTAATGCCCTCCGGGGAAAGCCCGATAAAGGATATCTGATGACTCCTGAACCATACGGCGGCTATGAACAGGGGCCCTTCCGGCCCCCCAGTGAGGCCGGCAGCCTGCTGCTGCGGGTGACCCGCAACTGCCCCTGGAACCGCTGCAAATTTTGCCCGCTCTATAAAGGCACCGAGTTCTCAGTGCGCCCCACCGACCACGTGCTCCGGGACATCGACGCGCTTTACCGGGCCATGCAGACCATCACCGGCGAGGCCGAGGCGAGGCGGTCCGAGGTCATGAGCGAAGCCCCTGGCGACGCTATCGCCCGGCAGGCCGCGGCCCACTGGCGAAGGCACGGCCGGCATTCGGTCTTTCTCCAGGACGCCGACAGCCTGGTGATCCCGCCGGCGGCAATGGTGGCAATTCTGAATCACTTGGCGAAAAGATTTCCAGGAGTGCCTCGGGTGACCTCCTATGCCCGTTCCAGCACCGTGGCCCGCCTGGACTTGCGCGAGCTTCAGGCCATCCGGGAAGCGGGCCTGAACCGTCTCCACATCGGCCTGGAGTCGGGCGCCAATGAAGTCCTGCGCCGCATGCACAAGGGCGCCACCCAAAAGAACCAGATCACGGCCGGCCAGAAGGTGAAGCAGGCCGGCATGGAACTCTCGGAGTACTATATGCCGGGTCTGGGCGGCCGGGACCTCTGGGAGACCAACGCCAAAGAGACCGCCGCGGCCTTGAACGAGATCAACCCGGACTTCATCCGGCTGCGCACCCTGGCCATCCCCTGCGGCGCCCCCCTCTACGAGGATTATCAGGCCGGACGCTTCGACCTGCCCAACGACGTCGAAATGGCCCGGGAGATTCTGCTCTTCCTCGAATCCTTGCACGGGATCACCAGCACCGTGGCCAGCGACCACATCCTCAACCTGCTGCCGGAGGTGGAAGGAACCCTGCCCCAGGACCAGGGGCGCATGCTCGCGGCGCTCGAGACCTTTTTAAAGCTGAGCCCGGCAGAACAATGCCTCTATCAGGTGGGCCGGCGTACCGGGGTCTTCTCGGGCCTGGACGACTTGGAAAATCCCTTCCGGCGCCGCCGGGCCGAAGAAATCATTCGTAAAAATGACATCACCCCGGCAAATGTGGATGGGATTATTGATGAATTGATGCGGCGGTTTGTGTGAAGGAAGCTGTCAGCGGTCAGCTTTCAGTAGTCAGCAAAATCTATGAATTGGCCTTTTCCTAAACTCTTAAAGGAGGTTGGGAGGGGAGTTTGAGGGGAGG
>JBKQVS010000135.1:0-10457 GCA_052139855.1 Desulfobaccales bacterium | reverse complement strand
CCTCCCCTCAACTTTCATCGCCTCTTCCTATCCCTCTGCCAGGCGGCCGCCGCAGGAGGAGCCGAGGCCGGCGGTGCAGCCGTAGCAGTGGTCCCCCAGGTGGATAGGCCGGGTAGCCAGGGTGGGGAGGTCGAAGTCCCCGATGGTCCGGGGCAGGCCGGACAGCAGGGGCAAATCCATGGCCTGGTTGAAGTCGCAGTCATAGAGGCGGCCGTCCCAGGCGACGCTGATCAGGGTGCGGCACATGAGGCCGGTCACCGTGGCCGGGTTGAAGCCGGAAATGAGCTTCCCTATGTAACGGTCATAATTCCTGGACCGCTCCAAAAACTCCTTGAAGCGCCCGATGGGCATGTTGAGCAGGGTCAAAAGCTGGTGAAAGCGAATATCGTAGCGATCCGCCAGCTCCCGGCGGAACTGGGCTTCCAGGGCCCCCGGCTCCGGCGGCAAATAGGCGCCGGCGGGGTTGTACATAAGGTTCATTTTGAGGTCCGAGTCCAGTTCCCCGTAGCCCGCCCGATTGAGGAGGCGCAAGGCCTCCAGGCTCTTCTGAAACACCCCGGCGCCCCGGAGGCGGTCCACCAGGTCCTCCTGGTAATAAGGCAGGGAGCAGACCAGCTCTACCCCATGCTCCCGGTAAAACTCCGGCAGGTGCTCTTTGCCGGGCTCCAGGAGGATGGTCAGATTGCAGCGGGTCAGGATATGGGCGCCCGCATGATCGAGGCGCTCCACCAGGTATTCGTAATGGGGATTGAGTTCCGGGGCCCCGCCGGTGAGGTCGACGGTGGGGATGGACCATCGCTCCACCACCCGGATGACCTCCTCGATGGTATGCTGTTCCATCTGTTCCGGGCGGGAGGGTCCGGCCATGAGGTGGCAATGCTTGCACGACTGGTTACAGCGCCACCCCAGGTTGACCTGCAAGGTGCTGACGCTCTCGGCCTGCAGGTGGGGATAACCCAGATGCTCCAGCTTGCGGGCAAAGGGCAGCATGGGTTGACCCTACAGGGTGATCTTGGCGGCGGCGTTGTGGGCCTGGATGCCGTGAATCAGGGTGGCGCCGCCCCGGATGGCCGCGGCCACGTGAATGGCCTCGGTCATCTCCTCCAGGTTGGAGCCCGCTGCAAGTGACCCCCGGGTATAGGCGTCGATGCAGTAGGGGCATTGCACCGCGTGGGCCACTGCCAGGGCGATGAGGGCCTTTTCCCGGGTGGTCAGGGCCCCGGCGCTCATGACCCCCTGGTAGTAGTTCATGAAGATATCGTAGAGGTCGGGGCGGTATTTGCCCAGCTCATCGAACCTCTCCAGGTCATTTTCTTCGTAGTAGTGCGACATGTTATCTCCTGGGGGAAAAAGGCGGCAACGGGGGTAAGCGTATCTATGCCGGACCCCGTTACAAGAAAGGCCCGGAATTTTTCCGGGCCCGGGTCTGGCGGCGTCTTCTCCTAAAACCGGGTAAACCCGGTGAAGCGGTACAGGTCGCCCATCATCTCCTCGTATTCGCCCTTGAGCTTCTGGTAGAGGCGGGCGTTTTCCATGCCCAGGGCCGCCTGCTCCGCCAAAGAGGAGATAAAAGTGATTTCATCGTCGCTGAAATCCCGGGGTTCGCTGGTATAGATGCGCATGACCCCGATGACGTTGCCCTTGAGGTTGATGGGCACCGACAGGATGGACTTGATGCCCTCTTCCGCCGACTCCTTGGGATAGGTGGCCCGGGTGTCGCTGTCCACGTCGTAGATCGACACTGCCTTCCCCATCATGGCGTCGGTGATGGACTTGTCGGTCCCCACCGGACCCTTGGTGATGTAACGCTCGCTCAGGCCGTAAGAGGCTACCAGTTCCATCTGCTGCCGGTTTTCATCCAGCAGCCGCACCCCGGCCCCCTTGATGTCCAGGGCGGTGGTGACGGTCTTCACCAGGAGGTTGAGGACCTTTTTCACGTCCAGGGCCGAATTGATCGCCTTGGAGACCTCCAGGAGCCCCTTGAGGAAGTTGAGTTCCTTGGTGCGGTTTTCATACATCCTGGCGTTGCTGATGGCCTGGGCCCCCAGTTCCGCCACGGCGCAGGCGAAATCCACCTCCTCCATGGTGAACTCCCGGGGTTCCGCGGTCACCAGGCGCATGACCCCGATGACCTTGCCCTTGGCGACCATGGGGATGGCCACCAGGGTGGCGATCCCTTCTTCCTTGGCCTCTTTGGGATACTGCATGCGGGGGTCGTTGACCGCGTCAAAAATGGCCACCGGCCGGCCGCTCAAGGCCTCGGTGACACTCTTGTCCAGGTCCACGGTCCCCTTTCTCAGGTACTTGTCGCTCAGCCCGTGGGCCGCGGCCAACTCCAGCTTGTTGGTCTTGGGATTGACCAGCCGGATCGTCGCCCCTTTCAGGTTCATGACTTCGGTGATCTGCCGCACGATGTGATCCAGCACTTCGTCCACCGACAGGGTGGAGCTCAGGACCTTGCTGATCTCCTGAAAACTCCGAAGATACATCCGTTCTTTAAAAGCCGCCATGGTCGCCCCTCCCTTGTCTATGCTTGGTATCCTGTGGAAAATCCCGGATCGCTAAAATCTCTGCCGCACACTATGGTTACCATTTTTCTCTCATCCGGCAAGGATGCCGCCAACCGTTTCATTACCGTTTAGAATCATATCATGTTTGGGGTCCCGGGGAAATCTTTTAAGCAGCGTGGGCTTCCATGGGCGGTTGGCCGCGAGGTTTGGCCGAACCACCATTTCCTCGGTAACATTTTTTTCTGCGAGGCGTTTATGGTATAAGACAGCTATGGAATTTAAGGCCCTCCATTTCGCCGACCGCCTGACGATCATTAATCCCCAGGGGAGCATCGGGGTGGTGACCCTGTGGTCCAAACCGGATTACGTCATAGAGCGTTTCCGTGAAGCCGGGGTGGACCTAAACCCGGCCACCAGCCCCATCGCGGTCTTCGGCACCCTCTACGGCAACGGCCTCCGGGAGATGCTGCGGAATCTGCTCTATAACCCACAGATTCAAACGCTGCTCATCTGCGGGAATGATCGGTCGGGGTCTCGGCGGGAAATACGCAATTTCTTTGCTTACGGCCTTGAGCCGTTAGAATTGTCCTTGGTAAGCTACCGGAGTCATTCAACGGGAACTAAGATAGCACCAGCGCGCATCTGCAAGACCAACCGCATAATCGATGACTTGGTGAAACCGGAGACCTTTGCTCAGAAACCCAAATTGATTGCCCTTATGGATCCCAGCGAACCGGATTCATTCAATGAGATCAAGTACTTCTTTGAAACCTTCGAATCCGAACCTTTATCAGAAGGAAAGCGAATTAAAATACTCCTTCCGGAAGTAGAGGTGCCATATTTTCCCGGCAACCCCCGGGGCCACGTGGTGGTGCGGGACACAATCACTGAAGCCTGGAAAGAAGTGCTCTATCTCCTTACCCGGTTCGGCCACCGGGTGAGCCTGAAAAAAGGCGATCGACTGGAGTTGCAGCACGTCAAGGTAGTGGTGGAAAAGCCGGAATTCGAGGCAGACAAGAAACTCCATGAAGTAAATCTCGACTCCCAAAAATTGCGGCGCTACCAGGCAGATATCCTCCGGGGCGAACTGCGGCCCGATGAAACCTACAACTACGGCCACCGAATGCGCGCCTACTTCGGCCTGGATACCCTGGCAGCCTGCGCCGACCGCCTGAAAGCCGATCCCGAGGACCGCAAATCTTACGTAGCCCTGTGGGATACCACCCGGGACCTGACGGTCAAAGAGGGCCACCCTTGCCTGGT
Source organism: Desulfobaccales bacterium (assembly GCA_052139855.1). Lineage (GTDB taxonomy): Bacteria > Desulfobacterota > Desulfobaccia > Desulfobaccales > 0-14-0-80-60-11 > 0-14-0-80-60-11. The sequence goes on along the minus strand of JBKQVS010000135.1, from coordinate 6,684 downwards.
GTCTTTGTATTTTCGGAAGTTTGAGGGAAAATTAACCCTGAGCGCCACCTTCCGCACTCACAATGCCATGGACGCCTACCCCATGAACCTTTACGGCCTCATGGCTATCCAGGCTTGGGTGGCGGAAAGGGTAGGGCCCCCCCCTGGCGCCATTGTGGTCATCAGCCACTCCCTGGGCCTGGACCCCAAAGAACTGGACCGGGCCATGCCCATTATCGGCCAGCGCCCCTTCAAGGTGCGCCTCGACCCCATGGGCTACTTCCGCATCACCCTGGACGGCAAGGAAATCCTGGTGGAACACCGCTTCGAAGACGTCACCCTGAAGGAGTACCGGGGCAAAAAGGCGGTATCCCTCCAGCACCAGATCGCCCGGGACGTGGCCCTCTCGGATATCAACCACGCCATCTACCTGGGGCGCCAACTGGCCAAGGCCGAAATGGCCCTCAAAGACGGCCGGGAGTTCGTGCAGGATTAGCCCAATCAACCATGTCCCCAGCCCCTGACCTCCAAAGCCCCTTTATGGAATATATGGTGGCCCATAACCGTCCCTGCATGGACGGCTTCAAGCAATGGATCTTTCATCCGGGCATGTTGTTTCAAGCGGAGGTGAAATGGTGGGGCGATCAAGACCCGCGTCCGGCCCCCCATGAAGGCCTCGACCTTTACCGTTTTTCGGATGCAGGCGGCGGGGAGAAAACCGTGGATCAGCTTACGAAGATCCCCGCGGCTTTTGCCGGTCAGGTCGTAAAAATCCACCGGGATTTTCTCGGGCAGTCCATCTATATGAGCCATGCCATCTTTGCCCCCGGCGGCCGCCGGCTGATCTCCGCGTTTGGACACACCGTCCCCCGGGACTCCCTGACAATCGGCGGCACTGTCGCTGCAGGCGAAATCATCGCAACCATCTCGGGATTTCCCGGCAAGCCCACCGACCTTCTGCCCCATCTCCACCTCACCTTTGCCTGGGCGCCGGAGGACGTCAGCCCGGTTCAGCTTACCTGGGAAAATCTGGCTCATCACCCCGGCATCACGCTCATTGACCCCCTCCCGGTGATTTTGCCGCGTCTATGAAGCAGGGCCGGTTGGTTTGATCCAAAAATTATTACCCGGAGCAGTCATTCATGCGCCTTCGCTCACGCGTAAATCACGAAAAGATTGGTAGGGTGGGCGTTCCGCCCGCCGGTGGGGCGCGATGCGCACCCTACGATAATCTATTCAAGGCTCTGATTAATATTTAAGGAAAACGCCCTTTGGAAGATATCGCCGGGCACAGCTTAACCCTCGTCGGCACGGTGCACGGCGACCCCCGGGGTCAGCCCCGGGCTGGGAAACTGCTCCACCACCTGCGCCCGGACCTGGTTACCGTGGAGATCAGCCCTTTTTCCCTGCGCTACCGCCAGCGGCACGGTGGCCACTGGCAGCATCAACTGGACACCGCCCTGGCCGACCTGCCGGAGGGCGCGGCCCTGCACCTGGCCATCCGGCGCCTGGCGGCCCAGGTGGCCCTGCCCTTCGAGGTTAGGGCGGCCCGGGATTACGCCCGGAGCTTTAAAACCCCCTGGCGACCTCTGGACCTGGGCTTTTTGTCCAGGCGGCACCTGCCTCGGTACGGGCCGGAACTTCTGAGCCCGGCCAATGTGCAGGCCTTGCTTAACACCCCCGACGGCTCCCTGGAGGATTTTATAGCCGGGGAATTCCGCCGGGCCCGGCTGGCCCTGGCCCAAGCTCCCCGCCGGCCCATCTCATGCGGCGCCGACGAGACCTTGCGGCGGGAACACTACCTGGCCCGGCGCCTCCGGCAGTTGGCTCGGCGGTATCGCCGGGTGGTGCATCTGGGCGGCTGGGAGCACCTGGTGGACTGGCAGGACTCCCCCGGTCTGTGGGGCGATCTGGCGGATCTTCAGCCCCGGCGGCTGCTCCTGGACGAGGCGGATCGGTTGCCGGTCTTCGAGGCTGAATAAAATCCATACAAGACCTCTGTCCGGAAAAGTTCATGGGTGCGCCAGAGGGAAAGCCTGCGCAACCGCCCCCTAACGGATTTTGCCTGTTTTACGGGAGGGTCAATGGCGGCGGCACGCATGAGCCCCGGTATAGTCAACCTCCTGATTATACACGCTATTCTGCGATACATAATCCCTTCCGAAAATTAAGTGCTTGAGTTTATGGAGGAAAAAAGGGTAAACTCTCCCCCGATAAAAGAAGTTGACTTCTCCCTGGCGCGGCGAGAGGCAGATATGGAGATTCGCCCCTTTACTTTGCCGGTGGGTCCGGAACGGACCATCCACGCCTCCCTGGGGGTGCCTCGCAGCACCACCATGGACGGGGTCTTGGTCCTGGCCCACGGGGCCAACAACAACATGGACCAGCCCCTCCTCAAAGGGCTGCACGAGAGCCTGGCCCGGGCCGGATTGGTCACGGTGCGCTTCAATTTTCCCTATGCCGAGGCCGGCCGTAAGTGGCCCGACCCGGACGAGGCCCTGGAAGGGGTCTTCCGCCTGGTCCTGGAATATGTGGCGGAAATGGACCAATTTAAGGGCCTGGCCCTCTACCTGGGCGGCAAATCCATGGGGGCTCGCCTGGCCGCCCAGATCGTGGCCAATGATGTGGGCGCCAGCGGCCTGGTCTTCCTGGGCTATCCGCTCCATTCCCCGGGAAAGCCCGAGAAACTCCGGGATCAACCCCTCTATCAGTTGCCCTGCCCGACCCTGTTCATCGAAGGGGCCCGGGACCCCTTTTGCCGGATGGACCTGCTGGGACAAGTACTGAGCCAGATGCCGGTCCGGAGCGATCTTCACGTCCTCCCCGGGCTGGGCCATTCATTTGATGCCGGCGGACACCCCATGGCCCCGGAAGTACTGGCCCAGATCACCCGGGTGATCCTCGGGTGGCTGGGTAGTTTATGAAGGAGGGATCAGGGAACAGGGAACAGGGATCAGTGGCCAGACCTTTGCACATTGCTGCAAGACCTTCTGGCCCCTGGCCCCTGACCCCTAATCCCTATCGTTTGATATGAGCGTCATCCTCGTCGTCGACGACGATGCCCCCACCCGGGAGGCGTTGGCGTCCGGCTTGAAAAAGTCGGGTCATGAGATTCACCTGGCTGGCACCGGGGCCTCGGCCCTGGACGAAGTCCGGCGTCACCCCGTGGACCTGGCCATCATCGACCTGAAGCTGCCGGACATGACCGGCACCGAGCTGTTTGGAGCTCTGCGCATCCTGCGGCCCGAGGCCATTGCCATCATGATCTCCGGCGCCGCCACCGTGGACGAGGCCGTATCCGCCCTGAAGCGGGGGATTTACGATTTCATCACCAAAGACTTCCGCATGGGGGACCTGCGCAAGGTGGTGAGCAAGGCCCTGGAGACCCAGCAACTTCTGGTGGAAAACCAGCGGCTCCGGGAAGCCCTGCAAGACCGGGGCCCCACCGGCCGCCTCATCGGCCGCGGGCCGGCCATCCTCAAGGTCCTCCACCTGATCAGCCAGGTGGCCCCCATGAAGAGCTCCGTGCTCCTTTCCGGGGAGTCCGGGGTGGGCAAGGAACTCATCGCCGAAGCCATCCACCACCAGAGCCCCCGGCGGCCCAAGCCCCTGGTCAAACTCAACTGCGGCGCCCTGCCCGAGGGCCTCATCGAATCCGAGCTTTTCGGCCACGAGAAAGGCGCCTTCACCGGGGCCATCCAACTGCGCAAGGGCCGCTTCGAATTGGCCGACGGCGGCACCATCTTTCTCGATGAAATCAGTGAGATGCCGCCCGCCACCCAGGTAAAGTTCTTGAGGGTGCTCCAGGAAGGAGAATTTGAAAGGGTAGGGGGGGCCCAGTCCCTGAAGGCGGACGTCCGGGTGATCGCCGCCACTAACCGCGACCTGGAGGAGGAGGTGGCCGCGGGGCGCTTCCGCAAGGATCTGTTCTACCGCCTCAACGTCATCCACATGGTCATCCCGCCGCTGCGGGACCGGGTGGAGGACATCCCCTTGCTGGCCCTGCATTTTCTCGACAAGTTCTGCATGGCAAACGACCGCCCCCCAATGGGGTTTAGGCCGGAAGTCATGGCCGCCTTGAAAAGTTATTACTGGCCCGGCAACGTCCGGGAGCTGCAGAACGTGGTGGAACGGGCGGTGGCCCTCTGCGTCAGCAACGTGGTGGAAATCGAGGACCTGCCCGACGAAATCCGCCGGCACTCCCCGGAAGACGACCAGATCGTCCTGCCGGTGGGGTCTTCCATGGATGAGATCGAGCGCCAGGCCATCCTCCAGACCCTGAAAAAGACCGGGGGCGACAAGGAACTGGCCGCCCGTCTCCTGGGCATCGGCCTGGCCACCCTCTATCGGCGCCTCAAGGAGATGGAGCTGAAAATCGTGGCCCCGGAGGAAACCTGAAATGGCCTGGTTGAACTTCCTGGATCTGAGATCACTGCCCGTCAAAGAAGCCGAAGCCGTGGTCCTGCCCATTCCCTATGAAGCCACCACCACCTATGGGGCCGGCGCCCGGAGCGGCCCCGAGGCGATCCTGGCCGCCTCCCGCCAGGTGGAGCTCTGGGACGAAGACCATAACTGGGACCCCTCCGCCGCCATCCGCCTGGCCACCGCCGCCCCCATCCTGCCTGAGGTCTCCGGCCCCCAGGCCATGGTCGAGAAAATCAAGCGCATCGTCCAGCCCTGGATCGCCCAGGGCAAGCTCATCTGCGCCCTGGGCGGCGAACACACCGTTACAACGGCCCTGCTCCAGGCCATGCAGTCCCGCCACCCGGATTTCTCCGTAGTGGCCCTGGACGCCCACGCCGACCTCCGGGACAGCTACGACGGCAGTAAACTCTCCCATGCCTGCGTCATGCGCCGGGCCTATGAACTGGGCCGCCCCCTGACCCTGCTGGGCACGAGGAGCTACTCCAAAGAGGAGGCCGACTTCATCTGGGTGGCGCCGCGCTTCAAGATGTTCAAGGCCAAAGAGCTGCATACCCCGGAAGGCTGGCAGGCGGCCCTGTCGCACCTCCAGGGCATCTCCGGTCCGGTCTATCTCTCCATCGACCTGGACGCCCTGGACCCCGGCATCATGCCCGCCGTAGGCACCCCGGAACCCGGCGGTTTTTCCTACGGCCAGGTCCTGAACATCATCGAGACCCTGGCCCAACGCGGCCCCATCATCGGCCTGGACCTGGTGGAACTGGCCCCCATCCCCGGCCAGCAGGTGAGCGAATTCACCGTGGCTCGTATCCTCTATAAGGCCCTGGGCTATATCTACCACCAGCGCCGGCCGGCGTGAGCGTAAAAAGATTTTTGAAGGGAGGACCGGGGGAAGTCAATTCCCCCGCCCTCCCCTCAAACTCCCCTCCCAACCCCCTGTAAGGGATTGGGGGTGGGGTTTGGGGAAGGGGGTAAGGGCACTTATGAAAAAGCCCTTAGCCCCCTCCCCCAAATAGCTACCGCCAGACCTTAATCAGGCGTAGGTGGATATCCACGGCCGGGGCGCTATGGGTGAGGGCGCCCATGGAGATGAAGTCGACGCCGGTGGCGGCCACCTGGGGCAGGCGCTCCCGGGTCATGGAGCCGGAGGCTTCCAGCCGGGCCCGGCCCCGGTTGATTGCTACGGCCCGGCGCAGGCTGGCGTCGTCCATGTTGTCCAACAGGATACGGTCGGCGCCGGCGTTCAGGGCCTCTTCCAGGCCGTCTAAGTCCGTCACTTCCACTTCGATCTTGAGCCGGGGGTGGGCCCTGGCCTTGGCCTGACGCACGGCGGCGTCGATGGAGCCCACGGCGGTGAGGTGATTGTTTTTGATGAGCACCGCGTCGTAGAGCCCCAGGCGGTGGTTGTGGCCGCCCCCCAGGCGCACCGCGTATTTTTCCAGGGAGCGCCAGCCCGGGGTGGTTTTCCGGGTGTCCACCAGGGTGGCGGTTGAGCCCGCGACTTGGGCCACCATGGCGCGGGTGAAGGTGGCGATGCCGGAGAGGCGCTGGAGAAAATTGAGGGCCACCCGTTCGCCGGTGAGGATTGAGGCCGCGGGGCCGGTGAGGCGGGCCAGGACCGTGCTTGGCGCCACCTCCTGGCCGTCAGCCACTGCCGCCGCGAACCCCAGGTTTGCATCCAGCTTATGAAAGACCCGGGCCGCAACCGGGAGGCCCGCCACCACCAGGGCGGCCTTGGCTCGGATATGGGCTTCGCCCTGCAGCTCCGGGTCTACCAGGGCCTGGGTGGTGACATCCCCGGGGCCGATATCCTCTTCCAGGGCCAGGTCGATGAGGCGGTCAAGATGGGGGGAGAGTAATATCTTTTCCATATTTTAGCGGCAGTGAAATCCCCCCTTTCGAGAAGGGGGATTTATGATCTTTCAGGCAGCATAAGGCCAGGAAGATGCTTTAATCAATCATAATCCTCATAAAAAGAGATGAGGCAGGGTCCGTCGGGGTCAGGGGTCGAGCCGTCGTCAAAGCAATCCGCGGTGCACTCCTCCCGGTCCTCATCCCAGAAATTGCAACGCTCCCGGACGCAATGGCCCAGGCCGGGGAGGGGGCAGATGGGGATGGTGTGGTCGCGCATTTTTTTAAGGGATAATGGCGGGCGGTGCCCGACCTACATTTCTGAGTACAGGCGAGACGACTGTGCTACTGGCTGAATTTTATAACCTTTTCAAGGGAATAATCAAATTCGTTCCCTTGTCTTATAATCCATAATTGGTCTACAGATTTATG
>JBKQVS010000134.1:0-2537 GCA_052139855.1 Desulfobaccales bacterium | reverse complement strand
GGGTGAGGGGGGTGGAACTGAGATGCCCCCAAAAGTGAGGCAATTTCCTAACCGGACAGTGCTGATTTAATTTAGCAGACTCACGGCCAATAAGACTTCTTCAAGAGGCTTAAATGAAGCATATCCTTCTCAGTCACGGCGCCGGCGGCAAAGAGATGACCACGCTCATCGAGCAGGTCTTTCTGTCCTGTTACGGCTCCCAGGACTTTACCGGTGACGACAGCGCCATCCTGTTCCTCGGCTCCCACCGGCTGGCCTTCACCACCGATTCCTTCGTGGTGGACCCTTTGTTCTTTCCAGGGGGCGACATCGGCCGCCTGGCGGTGGCCGGCACGGTGAACGACCTGCTCACCGCCGCGGCCCGGCCCCTGGCCCTGTCCGCCTCCTTTATCCTGGAAGAGGGGCTGGAGATCGACTCCCTGGCGGCCATCGCCGCCTCCATGCAACGGACCGCGGATGAATGCGGGGTCGCCATTGTCACCGGCGATACCAAGGTGGTCCCCAAGGGCTCGGCGGACAAGGTCTTCATTACCACCGCCGGGGTGGGCCTGGTCTTGCGCCCCGGGGTTTCCGGAGCCGCCGCGGTCCCCGGGGACAAGATCATCCTCACCGGTTCCGTGGGCGATCACGGCACCGCGGTGATGCTGGCCCGGGAAAAGCTCCTCAACGGGGAGGCCATTGAAAGCGACGCCGCGCCCCTCAGCGACCTGGTGCTGAACCTCATCGAGTCGGGCTGTGCGATCCACGCCATGCGGGACCCCACCCGGGGCGGCATTGCCGGCTCTTTAAACGAGATCGCTCGCCAATCCCAGGTGTCCATGGAGCTCGAAGAGGCCCTCATCCCGGTCAAGCCGGCGGTGGCCGCGGCTTGCGAGGCCTTGGGGCTGGAGGTCTTCCAGGTGGCCTGCGAAGGGAAGATGCTGGTGGTAGTGGCCCCGGAGGACGCCGGCCGGGCCTTAGAGATCATTCAGGGGAGCCGCTATGGCTCCGGGGCCCGTCTCATCGGCGAGGTGGGGGCCCAACCGCCCGGACGGGTGACCCTCCGCACCAGCATCGGCACCGCCCGCCTCCTGGACCCCCCTTCCGGGGACCTGCTGCCCAGGATTTGTTGAGACAAAAGGACCGGGCGAAAGGCTAAAGTCTTGCGCCTGGGGGCGCCTCTCCCATTTCCCGCCTTGCACTTAGAAAATTTCTTGCAAAATCAATATATCGCTCCTATATTTTGTACAGTTTAATGGGGGGGCCGCGGCCAGCCTTTTTCCATGGGGAACCGCAGGAACCCCGTTGCGGGCGGCGGTAGATCCCACTCCCGGAAATGGCAACCCTCAATACCATCCGACAGTCGGACCTGATGAGCAGAAAAGAAGGAGGGAGTCTGATGCGAAAGCCGGTTCTCTGGGCAATGGCCGGAGTGTTCCTGGGAGCAGCGTTATTGGGGGCCCCCCATGGCGCCTGGGCTCAAGACGGCAAACAGATTTATGCCGCGAAGTGCGAGGCCTGCCATGGCGAGAAGGGGGACGGCAAGGGCGCCCTGTGCAAAAACTTCAACCCGCCTCCCGGCAATTTTACCGACCCCAATTTCTGGCAGGGAGACGTCAATAAAAAGATTGCCGACGCCGTAACCAAGGGTAAGGGCTCGATGCTTCCGGTGAAACCGGCCCTGAATCCCGCAGAGATCAAGGCGGTTACTGAATATATGACTCAATCTTTCAAAAAATAGAATTACCCATCGCTGGTTTGCTATGCAGAGACGCGGCTTTTTAAAGCTGTTGGCCTCCATCCTGGGATTAAGCGCCGTCGGCGCCTTTGCCTATCCCTTGTTCCGCTATCTCCTGCCCGTTGAGGCAGCGCTGGGTCCAAAAAACCTCAGCATCCCCAAGGGTGAGGTCCCGTTAAATGCCACTAAAGATCTGCTGTTCGGCGCCACCCCGATAATCGTCCTCGACATTCCTGACAAGGGCTACCTGGCCTTTTCCAGGGTCTGCACCCACCTGGGCTGCCTGGTGAAATTTGATAAAGAGCGGCAGGAGTTCATCTGCCCCTGCCATGCGGGCATCTACGACCTGGAGGGGAACGTGGTGTCCGGCCCCCCGCCCAGGCCTTTGCGGAAGTTTGCCGTGAGGGTGGAAGGCGATAACCTGGTAATCGGGTGACAAGATGATGTCAAGGCTGAGTGAATGGCTGGAGATCAGGATCGGCTTCGACGAACTGATCCGCTCGCAGCTCACCGATTATCGGGTTCCCAAGAATGTCAATATCTTTTACACCTTGGGTATCGTCGCCCTGGCGGCCTTTGTTTTTCAGGCCTTCACCGGCATCCTTCTGATGTTCTACTACATTCCCGATGAGAAAGACGCCTTTCAAAGCGTTCAGTTTATTATGAATCACGTGCCCTACGGCTGGCTCTTCCGCCTGATCCATGTGATGGGCGCCAACCTCATGGTGACGGTAGTCTTCCTCCATATGGGCTCCGCCTTTTTCCTGGGCTCCTATCGAAAACCCAGGGAACTAACCTGGGTGGTGGGGGCCCTGTTGTT
>JBKQVS010000133.1:0-14742 GCA_052139855.1 Desulfobaccales bacterium | reverse complement strand
ACTCCCCTCCCACCCCCCTGTAAGGGATTGGGGGAGGGGGTAAGGGCTTTTGCCATTAGCCCTCTCCCCTAAGTAACTATCCCCCCACCACCAGCACCTTGGTGCCGACGCAGCTGACCATGAAGTTATCCGGGAAGGCGGCGGCCAGTTTGGTGAGGGCCCTAAAGCCGGTGCAGTGGCCGGCGATGATCAGTTCCGGGTTGAGCTCTTTGAGTCCCTGGATGGTGCTTTGGATAAGCGGATCGCCGCCGGGGGTGAGGTGGAAGCCCCCCATGATCAGGGAGACTTTTTGGACTCCCGTGAGTTTCTGGGCGTATTTCACCATGTTGACGATGCCGGGGTGGCTGCAGCCGCCGATCACTACCAGGCCCCGGCCTTCCACCACGGCCACCAGGGCCTGCTCGTCGGGGAAGAGGTCTTGTTCTTCCTGGCCGGCCACCTTGCGCCGGAAGCTGGGGAGCGGTTTTTCATAATCGGTGGTGGTCTCTACCGTGCCGGTGAGCAGGACCTGGTCCAGGACCAGTTGGGGGCCCTGGTTCTCATGGAGATCAACGCCCGCGGTTATGAGTTGGTCCAAATCCAGGACCCAGGGACCGATGCGGCCCCGGGGCGTAATGAGGACCTTGGGAAGAAATACGTCCTTATGGAGATAGACGGGGATGGGGCCGCCGGTGCGTTTGGCCAGGAATTCGAACAGGCCGCCGTAGTGGTCCGGGTGGCCGTGGCTGATGGCCACCGCGTCAATGTCGTTGACGTCATGTTCCAAGGCTTCCAGGTTGTTGAACAGGGGCAGGGGGGCGTTGGCGGCGTCCATCAGGATGCGGCTGAGCTTTCCCTGGTGGTTCAGGGTGATGAGGTAAGCCAGCCCGTGGGCCGCCACCAGCGGTTTCTTGAGGCGGCCGGGGATCACCCGTTCCACGATGCCGGGACGGGAAGGTTCAAAGACGTCAAAGAAGTTGTCCACCAGGATTTCAATGGTAACGGCCTGGAGGGCGGGGATTTTCATGGGGGCCTCCTGTGATGATCGAGAGAACTGGTGAGTTGGGCGCCTGGGCCAGGCCTCAACGCGGCCGGCCGGGGCGCCAGGGTATGGGGTTACCGCGGGTGCGGCAGGCGCCGGTCAACCCGTAAGCGGACAATCCGCGCTTGGCCTTTGGGGAAAAATCTGTTAATAACTACCTAAGTTTTCCTAAAATTAGCGCCCCCGGGGGTGTCTGTCAAGCAATTAGGTAAGCGCTTAAAGGAGTGACGCATGCCCACCTATGAGTATAAATGCAAGGATCACGGCCATATTTTTGAAGTGGAGCAGAAGATGAGCGACCCGCCCCTCACCGCCTGCGAGATCTGCGGCGCCGAGGTGGAGCGCCTCATCGGCATGCCCACCATTTTTTGCAAGGACTCGGCCAACAGTCCTTATAAGAAGGACTTCCGCTCGGACCCCCACAAGTGGGAGGCCACGTGCGAGTCGGCGTTTGGGGCCACGAAGAAGGACAAAGAAGAAATCAGGAAAAACTGGAACAAAAAGGACAATACCTGGGTGTAGGGGTAATCGGGGAGCAGCATCGCAATATCCCCGTCAATCATTAGCTTTGGTGGCAATTTTGCCTGGGGCCTGGCCATAAAGCAAAGGGCGCACTGCGGTGCGCCCTTTTTATTGCCAGGGGGAGCAATGATTCTGCTTAGCGGTTCATAGCCCCCAGAAATTCGGCGTTGTTCTTGGTCCCCCGCAGTTTTTCCAGCAAGAATTCCATGCTGTCCACCGGGGACAGGGGCGACAGGAGCTTGCGCAGGATCCAGATGCGGTTGAGGTCCTCCGGGGCCAGCAGCAGCTCTTCCTTCCGGGTGCCGGAGCGGTTGATATCGATGGACGGGAAGACGCGTTTCTCGACGAGCTTCCGGTCCAGGTGAATCTCCATGTTGCCGGTGCCTTTGAACTCCTCGAAGATGACCTCATCCATGCGGCTGCCGGTATCGATGAGGGAGGTGGCGATGATGGTGAGGCTGCCCCCTTCCTCGATGTTCCGGGCGGCCCCGAAAAAGCGCTTGGGGCGCTGCAAGGCGTTGGCATCGAGTCCGCCGGAAAGGATCTTGCCGCTGGCCGGCACCACCGTGTTATAGGCCCGGGCCAGGCGGGTGATGGAATCCAGCAGAATGACCACCTCGCGCTTGTGCTCCACCAGGCGCTTGGCCTTTTCCAGGACCATTTCCGCCACCTGGATGTGGCGCTGGGCCGGCTCGTCAAAGGTGGAACTGACCACTTCGGCCTTGACGCTGCGCTGCATGTCCGTCACTTCTTCGGGCCGCTCGTCGATGAGCAGCACGATGAGTACGACCTCGGGGTGATTGGTGGCGATGCTGTTGGCCAAGTTCTGGAGCAGCATGGTCTTGCCGGTGCGGGGGGCGGCAACGATGAGACCCCGCTGGCCCATGCCCACGGGGGTCATCAGGTCCATGATCCGGGCGGAGAAGTTGTCCGGGTCCGTCTCGAGCTTGAGACGCTGGTCGGGATAGAGGGGCGTCAGGTTATCAAAGAGAATCTTGTCCCGAGCCACCGCGGGGTCCTCAAAATTGACCGTCTCCACCTTGAGCAGGGCGAAATAGCGCTCCCCCTCCTTGGGCGGCCGGATCTGCCCGGCGATGGTGTCCCCGGTGCGGAGATTGAAGCGGCGGATCTGGGAGGGCGAGACATAGATGTCGTCGGGCCCGGGGAGATAATTATAGTCCTGGGCCCTGAGGAACCCGAAGCCGTCCGGGAGGATTTCCAATACCCCGCCGCCGGAGATGACCCCGTTTTTCTCAACCTGGGCCTGAAGGATGGCGAAGATGAGATCCTGCTTGCGCATCCCGGCTGCGCCCTCGACGCTGAGCTCGCGGGCCAGGGAAGTCAAATCGTTGATCTTCTTGTGCTTCAATTCCGATAAATTCATGGTTACCTCTTGATCATGCATGCCTCTACTTCCTGCGCCGGGAGATAGTTAATTGTGGATAAAGTTCACCCTACTATGATGTTTTGGAATCCATGGCTGCCCGGCGGCCACCAGGGGCCCGGAGCCGTGATGCAGAATATGAGTGCGGACAAGTTCTAACTCAAACCACGGGGATATACGGGACTTTTCCTTAATTTCTGCTTGTAACGGGCCAGTAGATTGTTTTAAGGAAGGTTAATGGGGACGCTAACCTTTTTAATTGCCGCTGTCAAGCTGATTTTTCAAGACTCCCCAGATGTTTTTCACCTGGCGCGCCGTGTTCCGACGCGACCCCCCATTGTCAACCAGGTAATCGGCCCGGGCCACCTTGTCCGCCACCGGCCACTGGGCCGAGAGAATACCGCGAATCTCCGCCTCCCCCCGGCGGTCCCGGCCCCGAAGACGCCGGATTTGCAAGGCCTCAGGGGCCGCCACCACGATGACCCGGTCAAAGGCCCGCTCACTTCCGGTTTCGAACAAGAGGGGCACCTCCACCAGCACCAGGGCCGCACCCCGGGACTCCAACTCCGCCACCCGGGCCTTGAGCTCGGCCTCTACCCGGGGGTGGATGAGTCCGTCCAGACGGCGGCGTTCATCCGGGTTGGCGAAGACCCGCTGTGCCAACCTAGATCGGTTTAAGGTGCCATCAGGATTAAAAAATTCATCGCCGTAGAGGCGGCGCAGATCGGCCCAGGCCGGGGCGCCCACCGCTACCGCGTCCCGGGCGATGGCGTCGGCATCCAGGACCTCGGCCCCCAGCTCTTGAAACATCCGGGCCACGGTGCTCTTGCCCGTGCCGGCCCCTCCGGTAATGGCGATTTTTAGCATGGTATGAAATGGTTTTTGAGGGAGGGAGCCAGGGACAGATTGCCCCTGCCCCCTCCCTCAAACTCCCTCCCCCAACCCCTTAAGATTTTATGGAGGGTGGGCACCGCCCACCTACCCATCAGCGTTATTTTTGGCGGGCAATGCCTGCCCCACAGTTACTAGACCAACGTATCCAGAAAATCCACCACCGCCTGAAAATCCTCCGGCAGGGGCGCTTCCCAGGTGAGGGGTTCGCCGGTGCGGGGGTGGGTGAGGCCCAGGCGCCAGGCGTGGAGGAGCTGGCGGTGCACCAGCGGCTTGAGGCTCGCGAGCTTGAGGTTTCCTGCCATACGAGAAACCCCGCCGCCGTAGGTGGCGTCCCCCAGGACCGGGTGGACCATTGAGGCCAGGTGGACCCGGAGTTGATGGGTGCGGCCGGTTTGGGGAGAAAGCTCCACCAGGCTCAGGGGGCCGGGATATTCCTTCAGGACCCGCCAGAGGGTTATGGCGCGTTTGCCCCGCCGGGGGTTAACGCTCATCTTTTGGCGGACGGTGGGGTGGCGGCCCACCTCCCGGTCGATCTCGCCTTCGGCCTCCGGCAGGCGGCCCCAGACCAGGGCCCGGTAGTGCTTGGTGATGGCGTGGGCCTGGAATTGGGCCACCAGATTGGCGTGGGCCAGGGCGGTTTTAGCCACCACGATGAGGCCGCTGGTATCTTTATCCAGGCGGTGCACCAGGCCGGGCCGGCTGACCTCGCCGATGTCTTGCAAATCCGGGCAGTGGTGCACCAGGGCATTGAGCAGGGTGCCGGTGCGGTGCCCGGCGCCGGGATGGACCACCAAGCCCGGGGGCTTGTTCACCACCAGGAGGTCTTGATCTTCAAAGAGGATGGCCAGGGACAGGGCTTCGGGGGCCAGAAAGCTGGGGGCAGGCTCCGGTACGCTCACCACCACTTGATCGGCCGCCCGCACCCGGTAGGAGGCCGGGCGTATTTCCCCGTTGACCAGGACCCGGCCGGATTTGAGAAGTTTTTGCAAGCGGGCCCGGGAGAAGCCCAGGGACCGGGCCAGGAACTGGTCCAGACGGGAGCCCGATTGGACCGGCTCCACCACTTGCCTTAAAATTTCACTGGCGCGGGTGTCGGTTGGCAAGAATCAGCACACGATGTCTGGGAGGGTTAATCGCCCTCTTGATTAGTGGCGCGGAACAGAAATTGCCTTCCCCCGCCCCCTCACCCCCTCCCGCCAGGGGAGGGGGGAAAGAGGAATTTTTTCAGGCAAAGATTTCTTGGGCTGAAAGCTGAGGGCTGACGGCTGACAGCTCTTACGTCACACTTTCCGGATGGCGGCGCCGCCGTTCTTGACTTCGCTGAAGATCATGCGTCCGGCGGTGGTCTGCAGGACGCTGGTGACGGCCACCTCCACTTCCCGGCCGATGAAGCGCCGGGCATTTTCGATTACCACCATGGTGCCGTCGTCAAGATAGGCGATCCCCTGGCCCTGGGATTTTCCCTCCCTGAGGATCTGGACGTGCAGGGTCTCGCCGGGCAGGACCGCGGGCTTCATGGCGTTGGCCAGCTGGTTGATGTTCAGGACCTCGATGCCCTGGAGTTCAGCCACCTTGTGCAGATTAAAATCATTGGTCAGGACCTTGGCGCGCAGTTTTAGGGCCAGGGCCACCAGTTTGGAGTCCACCCCGGCGGTTCCGGGGAAATCGTCATCGATGAACTCCACCCGCAGGGGGTTCTGCTGCTGGAGGCGTTTCAGGATGTCGAGCCCCCGGCGGCCCCGGGTGCGCCTCAGATCGTCAGAGGAATCGGCCACATACTGCAGCTCTTCCAAGACAAATTTCGGGACGATGAGGGTGCCTTCCACGAAGCCCGTTTCGGAGATATCAGCAATGCGGCCGTCGATGATGACGCTGGTATCCAAGATTTTCACCGCATGACGCGCCGCCTTGCCGGTGGGATCCAGAAAATAGGGGGTTCTGACCTCGGACATTTTCTTGCCCCCCAACACCAGACCAATATAACCAAAAATTGCGGAAAGAAAGATATATAAAGGAATTTGCAGGTTGGGGAGTTCCAGGTATTTGTCGAAGGGGTAGCTGGCCAGCTTGCCGATCCCCAGGCCGACGAAGAGGCCCAGGGTGCTGCCGACAATGGTCTTCAAGGGTATCCGCTTGATGACCTGCTCCAGCCCCAGGGTCAGGCAGGCCACAGCTAAACCCGCGGCAGCGCCGGCGTAACCGGCCCACCAGAGGTGCTCGAACTTCGGAATTTGATCGGCGATCAGATAGCCGCTGACCGCGCAAATAGTCCCCAGGATGGCCCCGGTGACCACCTTCTGTAGCACGGAGTTTTCACCTCCTTTCTCAGGAAAAAATTCAGGTGGGACGAAAAACCCACGATGTGGCAGCGTTGGGGGTTAGCGGTTGCCGTTGGTTAGCAAGCATGGTCCCGGCGCTCCTTGCCGTGGTCACAATGATCCAGGTACGGGTGTAGCGGCGCCAGCTCGGCTAGCGAAAATGTTGGGACAGGCGGATCACTCGGTGGCTTCCAGCAACGCCAGGAGTTGAGCCTCAATCTCGACTGCATCCGTGTTGTTTACCAAGGAAAGTTCTTTAACCAGGAGGTTTTTAGCGGTATCCAACATCTTCCGCTCTCCGAAGGAGAGGTCCTTCTCCGTTTTGAGGAGGGTCAGATCCCTGAGGACTTCCGCCACCCGGAAAGGAGAACCGGTCTTGATCTTATCCATGTAGTCCCGGTACCGGCGATTCCAGGTCTGGTTGTTCAGGCGGAGGGGACGGTGTCTGAGAATTTCGTAGACTTCGGTGACCGCCTGCAGATCGATAATGTCCCGGAGTCCGATGTTCCGGGCATTACCGGTGGGGATCATGATGATCATATCACTGTCCAGAAGGCGCATGATGTAGAACAGCTCCTGGTTTCCCGAGACGTCGCGTTCTTTGACCGATTCGATCACCCCAACCCCGTGGGCCGGGTACACAGCCAACTGGCCAACTTGGAACATGCTTTTCCACCTCCTACCGTTTTCTTTTTATCACAAAGTTGCATTAAAAGCAATGCTCCGGATGAAGGGAATTCAATGCTGGAAGCGAAAGAGGAGGATGTCCCCCTCGGCCACGAGATAATCCCGGCCTTCCACCTTGAGGAGGCCGGCCTCCTTGACCCGGGCGGGGGAACCCAACTCATCCAGGGCGGCGAACGGCATGACTTCGGCCCGGATGAAGCCCTTTTCCATGTCAGAATGGACCCGGCCGGCGGCCCGGGGGGCCGGGGTGCCGGCAGGCACGTGCCAAGCCCGCACCTCGGGGCCCGCAATGGTATAAAAGGTCACCAGATTCAACAGCCGGGAGGACTCCCGGATGAGGCGGGCCATGCCGGTTTCGGCCAGACCCACCCCGGCCAGAAATTCCTGACGCTCGGCAGGGGAAAAAGCCTGGAGTTCCACTTCCAGGTCCCCGAGGATGGGCACCACCGGCCAGTGACGAGCCGCGGCCAGCTCCAGCAGGGCCGGATAGTGGGAGCCGCGGTCAAGCTCCGCCTCGCTCAGGTTGGCCACGAAGAGGCAGGGCTTCATGGTCAATAATGGCGTGCCTTTCAGGTGTTGTTGCTCCGCCGGGCTCACCTTAAGGTCACGGGCCCAGGTACCGCGGTTGAGGCCGGCCTCCACCTTGATCAGGGTAGGGAGGGTTTGGGCCGCGGCCTTGTCGCCGGATTGGGCCCGTTTCTCCACTTTGAGGCGCTGCCGGCCCAGGATCTCCAGATCGGCCAACAGGAGTTCGGTTTCCACCACCTCAACGTCCCGCACCGGGTTAAGAACGCCCAGGGGATGGGGAGAGCTCTCGTCGCCGAAGCAGCGCACCACGTGGACCAGGAGGTCCACCTCCCGGATACTGGCGAGAAACTGGTTGCCCAGGCCCTCGCCCCGGGAGGCGCCCTCGATGAGGCCGGCCACGTCCACGAATTCGATGGCCGCCGGGGTGAGGCGCTGGGGGTGCAGCAGCTCGGCCAGACGGGCCAGGCGGGGGTCCGGCACCGGCACCACCCCGGTGTTGGGGGAGATGGTGCAGAAGGGGTAGGGGGCCACTTCCGCCGCGCCTGCGATAAGGGCATTGAAGATGGTGGTCTTCCCAGCGTTGGGGAGGCCGATAATGCCGCAGCGCCAACTCATGGCAGCGGTCCAGCGGTCACGTGGCGGGTCGGGGTTGGTGGAAATTGCTCTGGGGGGGAGAGACGTTTAAGCGGCATAACCGCCCTCCTTAACGGAGACGTTATGCCATTATAAACTGTCAGTGATATTCTCGTCCATACATCCCTGAGGGGAAGGGGAAAAAGGCAGCAGAGGAGGGGCGGTGCCCGAACCGCCCCTACGGTTTTTAATCCCGCCCAGGCTGGAAGCCGGTACCACCCAAAGGACCCCAGGGGAGGCTGGGCAATAGGTTGAGGGGAAGGCCGACAAAAATTAGTGTCCGATAGCCGGCAACCATTTATCAGGCTTTTCCCCGGCAACCGATCACTGGCAACTGGCCACTACTGCCCTCCCCCCCTGCCCTCACTTCCTAACTCGTTTCTCCCGGCAGCTCCGAGGAGTACACCGGCAGATACCGGGTGCCCCAATCGAAGATGAGGATGCCCCCGGCGATCAGAGACAGGGTGAGGATGATCTCGATGGCCGAAGGAAAGTAGCCGAATTGCCGGTAGCCGCCGTAGCTGGTGAGGCTGACGTTGAAGCGGTTCAGCACCACTCCGAAGGCCGATAAGCCCGCGGCCCAATAGAGGCCCCGAATCGAGGAGCGCACCTCCCTGAAGCTGAGCAGGATGGCCGGCAGGACCACGGTGCCGAACAGTTCCAGGAAGAAGAAGAAATGGGCTTTGTCGAAGACCCAGACCGTGACTCCCCGGGCATAGAGGTCGGTGACCTTCATGGCGAAGTAGATCAGCAGGGTCAACCCCAGCCCCTGGCTGAAAGACGCCAGGAGCTTGAGCTCGGCCTTGCGTTTATAGGCCCAGGAGCTGATGAGGCTCTCCAGGATCACGACGCTCATGCCGCCGATCACGGCGCTGGTGAAAAAGAGCGGTCCGATGGCCCGGCTGGCCCAGAGGTCGCTCATCTTTTCAGGCATCAGGAGGTAGAGCGCTCCCAGGGAGGACTGGTGCAGGGTGGAGAGCATGACGCCTGCTACCACCAGGACCAGGTAGAGGTTCCGAAAAAAGCTGACCCACTCATACTTTTTCCAGCGCTCCAGGGCCATGATGAAGATATCCACGCCCAGGACCGTGGTGTAAAGCATGACGCACCAAGAGACCTCAAAAAGTACCGAGTGGGGATTCCACATCACCATGGGGTGCCAGATGCGCCAGGGCTGTCCCAAGTCGAAGAACAGTCCGATGACGAACACCAGGTAGCCGATGAAGGCCGAGAGCTTGGCGGGCCGGAGCAGGGGTTCGAACTTTTTCAGGTTGAAGATATAGATGGCCGCGGCCATGGTGAAGCCGCCGGCGGCCAGGGCCACCCCGGAGAGGACGTCGAAGCTGATCCACAGGCCCCAGGGGTAGGCGTCGTTGAGGTTCGTGGTGGCGCCCAGCCCAAAGAAGAGCCGGATGATGGCGGAGATCAGGCCCAGCACCAGGATGACGTAGAGGACGGCGCGCCCGGTGGTCAGCTTTCCTTCTCCCGGATACCACTTTTCCACCTTTTCAGTCATGGCTCAGTCCTCCTTGCCTGCCTGAGATTTCTGGTCCTGCACTTCCGCCCGGCGCTGGTTGAGGTAGTGGAGGCCCACGGCCAGGCCGCCCACGGTCAGGGCCACCCAGGGCACCTTGGACATCCACTCCCGGCCGTAGATGCCGTAGGGAGTGTCTCCCAGATCAGTGCGGAAGCCCCGGTGACCGAGGCCCAACTCATCGAAGGATACAGCCGTAAGATAGAGTTTGGCGGTGCCGCCCACGGTCTTCTCGCCGTAGACCTGGGGATAATACTCGCCGGGGTGAGCCCCGATGCGGCGGTGGGCTTCCTTGAGGAGAGCGTCCCGGTCCCCGAAGAGCAGGGTTTGGGTGGGGCAGACCACGGCGCAGGATGGCGCCAGACCGATATTGATGCGGTCGGCGCAGAAATCGCATTTGCGGATCAGCGGCACGGCCGAGCTCCATTCGAATTTGGGTATCTGGAAGGGGCAGGCCATCATGCAGTAGCGGCAGCCGATGCACCGCTCATCGTCATAGACCACCGGGCCGCTGGCAAGTTTTTCCAGGGCCGCCACCGGGCAGGCGGTGACGCAGGCCGGATCATTACAATGCATGCAGCGGCGGGAAATGAAGTGCCAGCTCAGCTGCCCGCCGGGTTTGGCCACCTCCCGGAAGATGATCCGGGTGTAGTTGCTGCTATTCAGATGTCTGGGGTTGCTCCAGGTCTCGCTGAACACCGAGCGTTCGCCCGGCAGGTTGTGCCAGCTCTTGCAGGCCACCTGGCAGCCCCGACAACCGATACAACGGGTCGTATCGATCAACATGGCTTTACTCATGGCAGTCTCCCTTGCGGCCTATCAGACCTTTTGCACATCCACCAGGAATACCTTGTATTCCGGGATCATGGTGTTGGCGTCCCCCACCATGGGGGCCAACTGGTTGGCGGCATAATTCTGCTGGGAATCGGGGCCGCCGGTAATCAGGCCGGCGAAGCCGAAGTGCCAGGGCAGGGCCACCATCTCTACGGTATTTTGCATGGGCGGCTTGCCGCAGGTAAAGGGGGCCACCCGGTGAGTGACATCGGCCCGGGCCACCACCTCGCCCCGGACGGACTTCACTTTGACCCAGTCCCCCGGTTTGATGCCTTTGGCCTTGGCCAAGGACGGGCTGATCTCCATGAACATCTCGGGCATCATCTCCGCCTGCCAGGTGAGATTCCGGGTCATGGCCCCGGCCTGCCAGTGCTCCGTCACCCGAAAGGTGGTGGCGATGATGGGGTACTTGGGATCGCAGACCTGGGCCACCCGATCCAACTCGGATTTCCACACCTTCATGACCGGGTTGGACTGCTGGGGCGACACGGGGTTGACGTAAGGACACTCCAGGGCCTCGTAGTGCTCCGGCAAGGGCCCTTCTTTGCAGGCCCCGGCGGGCACGAAGATGCGGCTCTTGCCTTCGGGAAGCATGATGAAGGGCGCCTTGGCCGAGACCTCCGGCGGGATCTCGACCTTGGTCTTGGGATCGATCCAGCCAAAATCCGGCACGTCGAACTTGGTCCAGGCCTTGGCCACCGGATCCCACTTGAACAGGGCTTTGTCCTTATTCCAGGGCTGGCCCTGGGGGTCCACTGAGCAGCGGTTATAGATGATGCGGCGGTTCACCGGCCAGGCCCAGGACCAGTTGGGATAGACCCCCAGACCGCTGGGGTCTTTCTTATCCCGGCGGGCCATGAGGTTGTTCTTTTTGTCCGGGCCGGGATAGGACCCGGAATAGATCCAGTTGCCGCAGGCGGTGGCGCCGTCGTCGGTGAGCTGGGTGAAGTTGAACACCTGTTTTTTGTCCGCCACGGTGTAGCCGTTGATTTCCTTGGCCACCAGGTGGACATCGGGGTCATCGCCGTAGTTCCAGTTGAGCTTGACGATGGGGTCGGGGGAAACCGCCTTGGAGTCGGCCTGATAGAGCTTTTTCAACTCCAGGGCCAGCCGGTTGGCGTACCAGAGGTCGCTCTTGGCGTCGCCGTGGGCCTTCACCGCCTGATAGCGCCACTGGAGCCAGCGGCCGCTGTTGCTGATGCTGCCCTCCTTCTCCATGGAGTCCGCAGCGGGGAAGAGGAAGACCTCGGTTTTGATGTCTTTGGTCTTGGCCCCGGGGCGCTTCCAGAATTGGGCGGTTTCCGTCTCAAACAAATCAAAGGCCGCCAGCCATTCGAGCTTGGCCAGGGCGGCATAGGCCTGGGACAAGTTGGGGGAACTCACCGCGGGGTTCATGCCCCAGATCAACAAGCCCTTGATGCCGCCCTCTCCCATGGACTCGAACAGGGGAATCCAGGAATACCCCGAGCCCTGATAACCCTTGCCCACCTTGGGCAGGTAGTCGTAGGCGAAGTCATTGGCCGAGGTGGCCGCCTCGCCCCAGAAGGCCTTGAGGAGGCTGACGAAGAACTTGGGGCGGTTGATCCAGTAGCCGCCCTTGGGGGTAGTGGCGTTATAGTCTTTCAAGGCGGGGGTGGCCTCGGAGGGCACCGGCATATATCCCGGGATGATATTGAACAACAACGCCATGTCGGTGGAGCCCTGGACGTTGCTCTCCCCCCGGAGGGCGTTGATACCGCCCCCGGGAAGCCCCATGTTCCCCAGCAATTGCTGCAAGATGGTGTAGCTGCGAATGATCTGGACTCCGGTGGTATGCTGGGTGCCGCCCATGGCATAGAGCAGCGTGCCGGCTTTGCCCGGGGCGCCGGTGGCGCCGAAGGTGGCCGCCATGGCCAGGAACTGCTCTTGGGGCACGCCGGTGACCTCCGTCACCAGCTCCGGGGTGTACCGGGCGTAAAAGGCCTTCATGATCTGGAAGACGCACCGGGGGTTGGCCAGGGTGGGATCGGTTACCGGTTTTTTCTCGGCGTCCAGTTCGTAGTTCCAGGTGGCCGGATCATAAGCATGCTTGTCTTTGTCAAAACCGGAAAAGAGGCCGTCATGAAAACTAAAGTCTTTATGAACGAGGAAAGCGGCGTTGGTATAGTTGGCTACATAGTCTTTATGGTAGAGATTGTTCTGGACCACGTAGTTGATGAGACCGCCCATCAGGGCGATGTCGGTGCCGGGCCGGAGGCGCACGTACAGGTCGGCCCTGGCCGCCGAGCGGGTGAAGCGGGGGTCGACCACGATAAGCTTGGCGCCCTGGTCCATGGCCTTGGTGATCCAGCGAAAACTGACGGGATGGTTTTCGGCCGGGTTGCAGCCGATGATCATGACGCAATCACTGTTGGCGAGATCGGTCCAGTGGTTGGTCATGGCGCCCCGTCCGAAGGTAGGCCCCAACGAGGCCACCGTGGACGAGTGTCAGAGGCGGGCTTGATGTTCTAAATAGACAATGCCCAGGGCCCGGGTGAGCTTGGCCAGGAGGTAGCACTCCTCATTGTTGAGGGCCGCGCCGCCGATGGAGGCCAGGGATTCGGTGCGGTTCACCGTGACCCCGGAGGGAGACTTGGTGATGAAGCCGGCGTCCCGGGCAGCCTTGACGCGCTGGGCCAGGGTGGCCATGGCCCAGTCCAGGCTTTTCTCTTCCCAGTGGTCGGACCCCGGGGCCCGGTAGCGCACCTTCTTCAGGCGCCGGGGGCTGGTGACCACCTCGAAGACCGCCTGGCCTTTGCTGCACAGGGATCCCTGGTTGATGGGGTGGTCGGGGTCGCCTTCGACGTTGATGAGTTTACCCCCCTTGGTATTGGCGATGAGGCCGCAGCCCACGCCGCAAAAGGGACAGATGGAGGTAGTGACCTGGGAGTCTTTGGTTTTGACGGGAGCCACAGCCCCGGCCCATCCGGAGCGCGTCAGAACGACGTCCGAGAGGCCCACAGCGGTAATGCCGCTTCCCAAACCCTTGATAAATGTCCGGCGGGTGATGCCCATATTTCACCTCGTAGTGGGTTTGTGGAGTTCAGGAATGAAAGTGGTAGGATTTCTGAACTATTTAAGTATGTTACTTTTTAAAGCCGCATCTGATCGCGATCACCTCCCTTCAATTTTGTGACCACGTTAGGGCATTTTCGCACAACTGTCAATCAAGATTTTTCAAGCAAATTTTAACCAGGTTTTCCTCGTATGGTTCAAAGGCTACAAACAGAGACAGGGCTGTCAACGGCCCTGTCTGGGAATTATTCTTGTTCCCCTATTGCCGCGGGAAAACGCCCTTAGGCCTGCGTCCCGCTCAGGCAACTCTCGAAGCCGGTGAGGATGGTCAGCATCGGCGAGAGCTCGGGGCAAACTCTCGGAAGGAATTCCTGACCACCTTTATCTATCCGGGGGTGTCGGCACCGCTCACGATCCCGGTGCAGTTCGGGCCCACAAGCCGCACCCCGCGTGCGCGGGCCTCTTCGGCGAGGCCAGCCTGCAAGTTCGCCCCAGTCGCTCCCGTTTCCGCAAAACCGGCCGAAATGACGCAGACGGCCTTTATGCCGAGCTCGCCAGCCTCGGCGACCACAGACAGCACCGCAGGCGCTGGTACGCAGGCAATGACGAGGTCAGGAGCGACGGGGCACGAGCTGAGATCCGCGTAGGCCGGCACGCCCTGTACGATCTTGCGGCGCTTGTTGACCGGCAACAACTCTCCGGCGAAGCCGCTGTTGACCAAGTTGGAGAAAAGGTGCCCAGGGAGCGTCCCCGGGTCGGCGCTAGCCCCCACGACTGCGATCGAGCGCGGGTGCAGGAATGCTTCCAGGGCTGGGCGGGCAACAACCAAGTCCTCACGGAGGTCCTCGTCCAGGGGGTCAGGCCCGGTGGTCCGGGGGCGAAGCGGACCTTGCACGGTCCTCAGTCTTTAGCAGTTGGCTTGCCGGGCCACAAGGCCGTTCGGCACACCCTGCGTGAGAAGGGCCTTTCGTCACACCGGGAACAGACTTAGGCCCTAGCGGCTCGCTCGCGCCAGGCCGACAATGGGAGAGAAAACGAAACCTCGGAGGCTGTGCCATGACCAGGTTGGCCGAGCGGCCCAAGCCCTTCGTTGTACCCGAGTACTGCAAGGGCTGCGGGCGCTGCATCGGGTCGTGCGTGAGGGGCTGCTTTTCGCTCGGTGACGAGACCAACCCGACGACCGGGCTCGTCCCAATAGCACTGGACCTCGCCGACTGCAACGGGTGCGCTCTCTGCATCGACGCCTGTCCGGAACCCTACGGTCTCCAGCTAGAGGGCGACGAGCGTGCCGTACTGGGGCCGGCCGTCTCGCTCTCAGCCGGCACCGAGCGTGCCCTGCCCGGGCCTGAGCTGG
>JBKQVS010000132.1:0-5301 GCA_052139855.1 Desulfobaccales bacterium | reverse complement strand
GAGGTCAAACAGGATATCCCGGATGCTGGTGCCCACGTCCAGGGCCAGGACCTCGTCCGGCAGGGGGTAGTTTTCCTGGAGCCGCTGGATCACCGCCGGGCCGAAGCCGTCGTCGCCCCAGAGGATGTTGCCGCAGCCGAAGATTAGGACGGATTTATCGGAAGTTGTTGCTATGGTCATGTCTTTTAGCCTTTAACGGGCAGATGGCGCGTTCGCTACCGGTGGTCGCCGCAGCAGAGGGTAAGCCGCCCGCGGCTGGTGCCGGAACCGGGGCCCCCCGGGCCAAAAAAGCGGGGCCACAGGATATGGCTATTATACCCTGTGGCCCCGAAATATCACGCTGAAAGCGGCTGCTTGATGGCTGACGCCTAATTTTTCAGCGTTTCGATTACCTGTCCCTGCGCGTCCATGATGGTGAGTTCCACGGCCAGACCGCCATCCAGGCGGTGAGTGGCGCAGCTCAGTCACGGGTCGTAGGCGCGTATGGCCATTTCCACCTTGTTCAGGGAGCCCTGGTCATACTTGCCTGCCTTGATGAATTGCTTGGCCGCCTGTTCCACTGACATGTTCATGGCGGCGTTGTTGTGGGTAGTGCCCACGATGAGGTTGATGTTGGTGATGAGGCCCTGGTCGTCGCAGGTATAGTCATGGATAAGGGTGCCCCGGGGGGCCTCCACGCAACCGATGCCCCGGGCCGCTCTGGGCGTAATCGGCACCCGGATATCCCGGCTGGTAATCTCCGGGTCCTGCAGGAGCTGCACCGCCGTTTCCGCACATTGCACGAGTTCGATAAGCCGGGCGTAGTGGTACAGCAGGGTATAATGGGCCGGGCGGCCGAAGGCGGCCCGAAACTCTTCCAACTCCGCCTGGGCCAGGGGGGTGGCCATCTTGTCCGCCACGTTGATCCGGGCCAGGGTGTTGACCCGATAGACGCCTACCGGGTTATCCATGGTGAAATTGAGTTTGCCCCACTTCTTGGCGTAGGGAAACTTCTGGTAGGACCAGGGCTCGACCCATTCGCCGATGTAATCCACATACTGGTCGTAGGCGAAATCGTCGTAAGAGCCATCCGGCTTCATCAACCGGAGCTTGCCGTCATAGAGGTCCAGGGCCCCATCCTCCCTCACGGTGCCCAGGTAGCCCACCTCAATGACTCCAATGGACTTGATGGCTTCCAGATACTTGGGGAAGACGTTTTCCTTGGCGAACTTGATGGAGAACTTGGAGAATTCCAGGAGCTCCTGGGCCAGGGGCAGCATCTTCTGGCGCTCGGCCTCATTCATGGGCTTGCTAACCCCGCCGGGCACCGAGAAGGTGGGATGGATGGCCCGGCCCGCAAAGGCCTCTATCATTTGCGCGCCGAGATGGCGCATGTGCACCACCTTTTTGGCAATTTCCGGGGCGGCCTGGATGATGCCCACCACGTTGCGCACCGAATAGTCGGCGTCCGGACCGATGACAAAGTCAGGGGCTGCTAAGAAGTAAAAATGTAGAATTTTATCGCTGACATAGGCAACGCTCTGCATCAAGCGGCGCAGCTTCACCGCCGCGGGGGGCGGGGTGACTCCGTAGCAGGCGTCCGCGGCCTTGCTGGAGGCCAGGTGATGGGCCCAGGGGCAGATGCCGCAGATGTGGCAGACGGTGCGGGGCATCTCTTCCACCGGGCGGCCCTCGCAAAATTTTTCAAAGCCGCGCAGGGTTTGGACATGCAGTTTGGTATCGGCGACATTGCCCGCGTCATCCAAGGTAATAGCTACCTTGGCATGGCCTTCGATTCGCGTTACTGGCTGAATATTGATGACTTTACCCATGCTTCTCGCCTCCTTATCTCGCCGGCCGCGGCGGCAGCACCGTTAGGAAACCATGCCCGCCGATGTAACGGTTCATCATGGCCCGTCGATCCACCAGGGATTTGGGATCCAAACCTACTGAGGTCAAGGCGCCCATCATTTCCACCATGGGCCTGGCCCCTTTGCGGATGGGCCCGAAGCAACCCCGGCACGGGGTCCGGGCCTGAATGCAGCGGGGCACCCCGGTCTTGCCGGCGCAGCCGGCCAAGGTCACCGGACCCATGCAGAGGAATCCCTGCTCGTTGATGCAGCGCATCTTTTCCAGGCCCTCTTCCGGGTTGAACTCCATGTTCTGCAGCCAGCGCTTGACCGGACCGCCGCCGGACTTCTGTTCCCGAATCACCGGGCAGGTGTCGCAAACGCTCCGCTCCGGCAGGCTCCAGGCAGTCTTGCCCGCCAGCAGGGCGCTGATGGCTTCGACAATCCAATCCGGGTGCGGCGGACAACCAGGTATGGCGATGTCCACTTTGACGACTTCATCTACCGCCGCGCAGGTGGGGGTCCATTTGGGAACATTGGGGTCCTCCGGGTTGGGCGCGGGCGTACTGGAAACACAGTGGCGAAAAACCTTGTCAAGGACATCGTCGTTTTTCCACATGTTGGCTTGGGCGGGCACCCCTCCATGGCAGGCGCAACTGCCCAAAGAAATGAGAAACTTGACTTTCTTGCGGATTTCCTCCAATTCATGTTTCTGTTCTTCGTTGCGGACGCCTCCCGAGACGATGCCTACCACGGCCTCGGGAATGTCCATGGTCACCCCGTCGCCCAGCGGACCAAAGAATTTGTGATCCACCAAGGCGGTTATGTGCACAAATTCTAATGCCGGCAAAATGTCCAAGAGCGGGTCCCCAATATTGAGAATAGAAATCTCGCAACCGGAGCAGGCGTTTAACCAATCTTCTACAACTTTTACCGCCATCTCTTTCCCTCCTTGATAAATAGCCTCTCGCAGTCAACAGTCAGTTTCTGACTTGCCGCTACGCTTACCACGGCCCTCGCCGTTATTTGGCCGTCTGCGCCGCCAGCCGGCGGGAGTAGATCAGGAACCGGCCCTCTTCCTCAAACATTTGCACCTCGAATCCTTCTTTGGCATAGCCTTCCATGACTTGCCGGGCCTCCTCGGGGCTGGGGTAATCGCCACCGTCCCACATGAATTTCTTGCCTTCGACGTTTTTTGCCAGTGGTATGGTCATCGAGCTGCCTATATTTCTCTAGGGCCTTTCCCTTCGGGGCCATAATAGCGCAGGCTAAAGCCTGCGCCTACCAAAAGATTTAACCGCCTCAAGGCGACTCGACCGGCCGCCTCCAGGTTATCCCCTCGTGCTATACGGGCTGGGACCCAGGGCCCGCAGGGCCTCGGTCATCTCCGTCATCACCTCGGCGAACTTCTGGGCCTCTGCCGAGGCAATCCACTCGAGCCGGAACCGCTCGGGCTCCAGACCGAAGTCCTCCAGCATCATCTCAATTCCTTCCGCTCTGGTCTTGGCTTTTTTATTACCTTCCAGGTAATGACATTCGCCCAGGTGTCACCCACATACCAGGACGCCGTCGGCCCCCTTGGTGAGGGCGCCGATGACCAGGTTGGGGTGCACCATGCCGGAGCACATCACCCGGATGATGCGGCCGTTGGGAGGATACTGGATGCGGGAGACCCCCGCCAGATCCGCCCCGGCGTAAGAGCACCAGTTGCAGCAGAAGGCGACGATTAAAGGCTCGTACTGCTCTTCCATGGTTGAATCCCTAAGCTGCCAGCTTTCAGCAGTCAGCTTTTTAAGGTTTCCCGGTGCATAACTGCACCCTACATCTTAATCATTGCTCCAGGCTAAATCAATCCCAGGGCGGCATCCACCTGGGCTTCCAACTGCTGCGGGGTGAAGCCGGCCACGTAAATGCCCTGCTTGGGGCAGGTGGCCATGCAGGAGCCGCAGCCCTTGCACTGCATGGGGTTGACCTCCACCGTCTTCTTGAGGTTGCCCTCCTTCATGTATTCGATGAGGGTAATGGCCTTGAAGGAGCAAGTATCCACGCAGAAGGCGCAGCCGTCGCAATTCTCGTCGATGGGGTTGGAGATGATGGATTCCAGCTCCAGGAAATCCCGGGACAAGATGGTATTGGCCCGGGAGGCGCAGGCCAGGGACTCGGCCACGGTTTCCTGGATGGGTTTGGGATAATGGCACAACCCCGCCAGAAAGATGCCCTCGGTGGAGGCCTCCACCGGCCTGATCTTGGGGTGGGCCTCGGTGAAGAAGCCCTCGGCATTGAGGGGAACTTTGTAGAGCTCCGCCAGGGGGGCATTATGGTGCGGGATGATGGCGGTGGCCAGGGTGAGCAGGTCTACCTCAATGCTTACCGGCATCTGCAAAATCTGGTCGGTCACCGTGATCTTGAGGCGGCCACCGGCCTCTTCAACCCTGGGGAGATCGGCGAGGACGTGGCGGATGAAGACCACCCCCAGTTCCCGGGCCCGGGTGTAGAGGAGCTCCCGTTCGCCGTAAGTGCGCATATCCCGGTAGAGGACGAAGACTTCCATCTCCGGGTTCATCACCTTGAGCTTGATGGCGTTTTCCACCGAGTGAGCGCAGCAGACCTTGTTGCAATAGGGCCGCTCCGGGGTGCGGGAGCCGACGCACTGGATGAAGGCCACCGCCTGGGCCTGCTTAAGCCGGGCGCTATTCTGGGCGATTTCCTCATCCATTTCCAGGGAGAGGAGGACGTTGGGGTTTTCTTTATAGAGGTACATGCCTTCCGGGCGAAAGGGCGAGGCGCCGATGGCCAGGATAACGATGCCGTGGCGGATTTCCTCGCCGCTGCTCAAGGTACTGGTGAAGTTACCCACCGTCCCGGAGACGCCGGTGATTATCTCCTTAAAATGGACCGTGATCCGGTCGTTGGCCAGCACCCGATTAATCATGGCCTGCAGCCGGGTCCTAACCAGGCCGCCCCGCCAGGTGGTGTGGAGCTTCAGGGCATTGCCTCCCAGGATGTCCTTGCGTTCCACCAGGTGCACCTGGTAGCCCTGGTCGGCCAGGGCCAGGGCCGCGGTCATGCCGGTGACCCCGCCCCCCACCACCAGGGCGGTAGGGTTGACGCCCACGGTGAGGTACTCCAGGGGCTGGAGCAGCCGGGCCTTGGCCACCGCCATGTTCACTAGGTCCTGGCACTTCCGGGTGGCCAGCCCCGGCACGTTCTGGTGGACCCAGGTGCACTGGTTGCGGATGTTGGCCATCTCGAACAGGTACTTGTTGATGCCGGCGGTTCGCAGCATCTCCTGGAAGATGGGCTGGTGAGTGGTGGGGCTGCAAGCCGCCACCACCACCCGGTTCAGTTGGTGTTCCTGGATCAACTCCGCCATCCGAGCCTGGGAGTCCTGGGAGCAAGTGAACAGGTTGTCCTGGGCGTATTCCACCTGGGGGAGGGTTTTGGCGTATTCCACGATGGCCGGGACGTCGGC
>JBKQVS010000131.1:0-17892 GCA_052139855.1 Desulfobaccales bacterium | reverse complement strand
CAATAGCCGGGACAGACCTGGCCCCGGACCCGAAAAAGGAGGGAATCCCCATGGCCCTGAATATCTGCTGGCTGAATGATCTGGCCAAGGCCTACGGCCACGCCCGACAGACGAAAAAGCCCGTTCTCCTGGACTTTTTCAATCCCCAGTGAATCGGTTGCCAACAGATGGGTGCGGTTACGTACCCTAACGACAAAGTCGTCAAGTTCGTGGATTATAACTTTGTCCCGGTTCAGATCGAGACCTCTAACACCGCCCTGATGAACCAGTTCAAGGTGAATTGGACCCCCACCATTATCGTGCTGGACCCCGACGGCAATGAGGTCCACCGCGTCGTGGGGTTTCTGGCCCCCGAGGAATTCATTCCCACCTTCATGGTGGCCAAGGGCAAATACTACTTCAACGCCGAGGCCCATCCCGAGGCCCAGGGCATGTTCGACGAGGCCCTGAGGGGATATCCCGACAGCGCCGCCGCCGCCGAAGCCGTCTTTTTCCTGGGGGTTTCCCGCTATAAAATGACCCACGACCCCAAACCCCTGCGGGCAGCCTACGAAACCCTGACGGCCAAATTCCCCGGCAGCGAGTGGGCCAAACGGGCGGCCCCCTACCGCCTCATACCCGGCTGACCCGATGCCGGGGCAGGGTCTTGAGGCTAGGGCCGGGGAACCTTTTCCCATTTCCATCAGGGTTCCCCGCCCTTCCTCAAACTCCCTTTACGAGTAGTGCCGGCGCGAGGAGCGACTCAGCCCCCTGCCCTTCTGTAACCTCGGAGAACACCTCATGGAAGTGAAAATCGGTCCCTCCACCCTCGAGCTGGTGGAAGGGGATATCACCCGGCAAGACACCGAGGCCGTGGTCAACGCCGCCAATAAGTATCTGCGTCCCGGGGGCGGCGTGGACGGCGCCATCCACCGCGCCGGCGGACCTGCCATCGAAGTGGCCTGCCGCGGCCTGGGCGGCTGTCCCACGGGAGAGGCCCGGATCACCACCGGCGGCAACCTCAAGGCCAGGTATGTGATCCACACGGTGGGTCCGGTCTATAAGGACGGGCGCCACCGGGAGCCGGAACTCCTGGCCTCGTGCTACCGGGAGAGCCTGAAGCTGGCCTCGGCCCACGGTATAAAATCCCTGGCCTTTCCGTCCATCTCCACCGGCGTTTACAGCTACCCCATGGAAGACGCGGCCAAAGTCGCCTTGACGGCCGTAATCGACTACCTGGCCCACCACCCGGAGATCGAGCGGGTCCGTTTTGTGCTCTTCGGTGGGGCCGCTTACGGGGTGTATGAAAAGACCCTGCAAGAGAGATGAACCAGAAGGACAACCCCCGCCGTCTTTCCACCCCCCGCAGTCAAAAAAAAAGCCCCGCCGATGCCGGCGGGGCCTGGTGTCGCAGGAAGCTTAGTTGGCTTCGGGGGACTCGATCCGCCCTTCCAGTTCGCCGATATAGTTCTCCAAAAATTCCTCGATGAGATATTCCCGTCCCAGCTTTTTGTCGCCGCGAGGGAAAACTTCCACCGGGGCCCGGTCGCCTTTCTTGACATAGCAGCACAGGGCCGGGATGGTTTTACCAAAATATTCTTTATAATCCGAACCCCGAACCTCGCCGAAAACGGGACGCTTATTGGAATCGGGGCCGCTGGAGGCCTTGTGATACTGTTTGAAAGGATCGGCAACATCAGCCAAATCTATGGCTGCGGTCTCAACGCCTTTGGCCTCAATGCTTTTCAGCAGGTTGAGCACGTTGGCGTTGTCGCATTTATATTTATCGACCGGTTTGTGTTTGGTGCTGTAGTAAAATTCTATGAAACCTAATCTCGCCATGTTTTTGCCTCCTCCCTATTTTGGACGAATGATTTGTGCACAATTTCACTTTGCCTCCTCCTAAATACCATCTGACCACAAAATATGTCAAGATTTTTCTGGATTGTCGCCCCCCGCAGACCATTTTAGTTGACCCTATGGCTGCCGTGGGGCCCAGCTGAGAAATTTCCGGCCAGATTTCTCTGGAATGAGGCCGCAAAATCATGATATGCAGGCTTATTAAGACGCCGGCGCCGACGCCCCGGTGTCAAGGGAGGTGAGCGGTGCAGGACATATGGTCCGGTTTGCCCGATGGGCTGCCGCTGCCGGCCGGCCGGCTGATCCCGGCCGTCATTCAGGACGCGGCCAGCGGCATGGTGTTGATGCTGGTGGATCTGAATCAAGAGGCCCTGGCGCTGATGGCCGCCACCGGCCGGGTCCATTACTACCACCCCCATAAACGCAAGGTGGTGGCCAAGGGGGAGGCCTCAGGACACTTTCAGGACCTGGTGGAAATCCGCCTCTCCTGCTCGGGAGACCAGATCCTTCTCAAAGTCCGGCCCGCCGGCGGCGCCTGCGAACTGGGCTATCAGTCCTGCTTCTTCCGGCGCCTTACCCCTGAGGGCTGGGAAACCGCCGACCCCAAAGTCTTCGACCCGGAATCCGTCTACCCGGAAATCGCCTTCTCGCATTAAAAAGTTGAGAGGAGGGCCAGGGCCGACAGCCCTGCCCTCCCCTCAAACTCCCCTCCCAACCCGTGTAAGGCTTTACAAAGATATGGCGGGGCCAAGGCCCCGCCATATCTTTGTAAATCATTTCCGCCCCTTAAGGGATTGGTGGTGGGAGTTTGAGGGAGGGCGGCAGGGGCACTTACGAAAAAGCCCCTGGCCCCCTCCCTCAAAAAATCCTCTCAACTCATTCTTACAGCTTCACCAGCCCTGCGGCCAGTTTAGCGGCCATGACGGTGTTTTTCATGAGCATGGTGATGGTCATGGGGCCCACGCCGCCGGGCACTGGGGTGATGAAGGAGGCCTTCTCCGAGACTGCCGCGAAGTCCACGTCGCCGGCCAGTTTAGCCTTGCCCGATTCGGTCATGCCGATCCGGTTGACGCCCACATCGATAACGCAGACCCCTTCTTTGACCCAGTCGGCCTGGATGTAATTGGGCACGCCCGCCGCGACGATGAGGATATCGGCCCGGCGGCAATGCTCGATCATCTTATCCTTGGGGGTGCCGGTGTGGACGCAGGTAACGGTGGCGTTGGCGCCGGCCCGTTTCTGGATCATGATGGCCACCATGGGTTTGCCCACGATGTTGGAGCGGCCCACCACCACCACTTCCTTGCCCTTGGGATCGCCGTAGGCCCGATAGATCAGCTCCTGGCAGCCCGCCGGGGTGCAAGGCAGAAAGGCATAGTTGCCGATGAGGATGCGGCCCACGTTCACCGGATGGAAGGCGTCCACGTCCTTATTGGGATCGATGCCGTAGAGCACCTTGTTGGAATCGATGTGCTTGGGCAGGGGCAGCTGCACCAGGATGCCGTGGATCTTGGGGTCCTTGTTGTACTTGTCCAAAAGACCCAGCAGTGCCGCCTCGGTGATATCCGGGGACTGGTTGTCCTGGATGGAATAGAAGCCCAGCTCGTGCGAGGTCTTCTGTTTGGCGGTGACGTAGCTGACGGAGCCGGGGTCTTGGCCCACCAGGATGGTGACCAGGCCCGGGGTTAAATTGTGTTTGGCCTTGAGTTCGTCCACCTCTTTCTTCAGCTCTTCGCGTATCTGGGCGGCCACTTCGGCCCCTTTGATCAATTTTGCAGCCATGGATCTGGCCTCCTTTACTTGTGATTTTTTTCTTTTAATACCACCCTTTGTGCACCAGCGTCAATCTAAAAATTCACCCGGCGCGAATCCAAATCCAGGTTCGAGAGCGCTTTGCTTTTTTTAAAGATGAGATATAATTAGTATTTTAAAACTTCTTGGAGTACATTTGTGTCCATCATTGTCCAAAAATACGGCGGCACCTCGGTAGCCAACCCCGATCGCATCGCCAATGTGGCCAATCGCGTGGTCAAAGGCTGGCGGGACGGCAACAAGATGGTGGTGGTGCTGTCTGCCATGTCCGGCGAAACCGACCGCCTCATCAAGCTGGCCCAGGAACTGGCCGAAGACCCGGACCCCCGGGAGCTGGACGTGCTCCTGGCCACCGGCGAGCAGGTGACCGTGTCCCTGTTTTCCATGTTTCTCCGGTCTCAAGGCGTGCCGGCCACCTCGCTGCTTTCCCACCAGGCCCGGATTTATACCGACCGCGCCTATGGCCGGGCCCGGATTCTCGGCATCGACACCGCCCGGATTAAAGAGGAATTGAAGAAAAACCGCATCGTCACCGTGGCCGGCTTCCAGGGGGTGGACGAAGTGGGCAACATCACCACCCTGGGCCGGGGGGGCTCCGACACCACCGCGGTGGCCGTGGCCGCCTCCCTGAAAGCCGACCTGTGCGAAATCTACACCGACGTGGACGGCATCTACACCACCGATCCCCGGATCTGCCCCAAGGCCAGGAAACTGGAGCGCATCTCCTACGACGAAATGCTGGAGTTGTCCTCCATGGGGGCCAAAGTCCTGGAGATCCGCTCCGTGGGTTTTGCCAGGCGTTATGGCATACCCCTGGTGGTGCGCAGCAGTTTTTCCGGGGAGCCGGGCACCCTGGTGACCGTGGAGGATGAAGAAATGGAAATTGTGCCGGTATCCGGTGTTGCTCTCAGCCGCAATGACGCCCGGGTCACCATCACCCGGGTCCCCGACCGCCCCGGCGTCGCGCTTCACCTGTTCCAGCCGGTGGCTAATGCCAACATCGTGGTGGATATGATCATCCAGAACACCAGCATCGACGGCCACACCGACCTCACCTTTACCGTGCCCAAGGGCGACTTGAAAAAGACCCTGGCCATCGTCAAGCCGGTGGCCGCCGATATCGGGGCCGAAAGGGTGTTGAGCGAGGAGAAGATCGCCAAAATCTCCATCGTCGGCGTGGGCATGAAGAACAACGCCGGGGTCGCCGCCCGCATGTTCGAAGCCATGGCCGCGGAAAATATCAACATCTTGATGATCAGCACCTCCGAGATCAAGATTTCCTGCGTCATCGAAGATCGGCACGGTGAATTGGCCGTGCGGGTGCTCCACGACGCCTTCGGTTTGGAGAACCCGCCACCGAAGAAGAAATAAGCATCTTTTTAAACCTATCCCCCTTTAAGAAAGGGGGACTTTATCCAGCAAATACGAGGTCAGCTCATGCGCCAGGTGAAAATCTATGACACCACCCTGAGAGACGGCACCCAGGCCGAGGACTTCAATCTGTCCCTGGCCGATAAAATCCGCATCGCCCAAAAACTGGCGCATCTGGGCATTCATTACATTGAAGGCGGCTGGCCCGGCGCCAACCCCAAGGACAAGGACTTCTTCGGCGAAATTCGCAATTATGAGTTGGGCGCCAGCCGCATCACCGCCTTCGGCAGCACCCACCACAAGAACCGGCCGCCGGAGTCCGATCCCGTTTTCCAGGAACTCCTCATCAGCCGGGCGTCGGTGGTGACTCTCTTCGGCAAGTCGTCCCTCTTCCAGGTCAAGGAGATCCTCCAAACCACCCCGGAGCGCAACCTGGAACTCATCACCGGCTCCCTGGCCTATCTCAAGCCCCGGGTGGAAGAGCTCTTCTACGACGCCGAGCACTTCTTCGACGGCTTCAAGGACGACCGGGACTACGCCTTAAAGGCCCTGGAAGCCGCAGTGGCCGGGGGGGCGCAAATCCTGGTGCTGTGCGACACCAATGGCGGCACCCTCACTGCCGAACTCATTGAGATCATTAAGGCGGTACAGAAAAAATTTTCTAAGGCGCCCCTGGGGATTCACGCCCATAACGATTCGGAGCTGGCCGTGGCCAACTCCATCGCCGCGGTGGCGCTGGGCTGCGGCCAGGTTCAGGGGACCATCAACGGCGTGGGCGAGCGCTGCGGCAATGCCAACCTCTGCTCCATCATTCCCAACCTCCAGGTGAAGATGGGGATGGAGTGCATCGGGGCCGACCACTTGAAACGCCTCACCGAGGTCTCCCGGTTTGTCTATGAAGCCGCCAACGCCCGTCCAAACCGTTATCAGCCCTACGTCGGCAAAAGCGCCTTCGCCCACAAGGCGGGCATCCACGCCGCCGCGGTGAAACGCAATCCCAAGGCCTATGAGCACATCGACCCGGCCCTGGTGGGCAACGCCCGGGTCATTCCGGTCTCCGACCTGTCGGGCCGGGGCAACATCCTCATGCGGGCCCAGGAATTGGGTTTGGATTTGGGGACCCACGATGCCGCGGTGCGTCAGGCCCTGGACAAACTGAAGCAGTTGCTGGGTCTGGAAGCGCAAGGGCTGGAGCTGCCGCCCTTCGACAGCAACGTCAAGACCGTCCTGGACAAGGTCAAAGATCTCGAGGCCCAGGGGTTTCAGTTCGAAGACGCCGAGGCCTCCCTGGAACTCCTGCTCCGGGCGGCGTTGGGCCAATACAAGGAATACTTCCAGCTTCAGGCCTACCGGGTCATCGACCAGAAAGTGGGCGGCCCCGAGTCCCCGCTGCCCGAGGCCACCCTCCGGGTGCGGGTGGGGCCCCACGAGGTCCACACCGCCGCCTTCGGCAACGGCCCGGTGGACGCCCTGTACAACGCCCTGCTCAAGGCCCTGGTAAGGTTCTACCCCCGGCTCACCGAGATCATCCTGGAGGACTACAAGGTCAGGGTGCTGCCCGGCATGCGGGGCACCGGCGCCATGGTCCGGGTCCTGATCACCTCCCGGGACGGCCACGAATGGTGGAACACCGTGGGGGTGGCCACCGACATCATCGACGCCTCCTGGCAGGCCCTGGTGGATTCCATCACCTATAAACTCTTTAGGGACGAACAGGGGACCAAATAAGAGGGAAAAAGGCGAAAAGGGAAAGAAACTTAACAACTCAATTATCTCTGATTTACTTAATCATCTTTTCCCCGCTACACCAGGAGAAAGCGCCATGAGGGATACTGCCCGATTTTTTTTTCTCCCTTTTCGCCTTTTCCCCTTTTCCCCTTTTCACCCCTGGCTTTTTCACCTTTTCGCCTTTTCGCCTTTTCCCCTTTTTCCCCCCTCATGATACGTTTGCCCTACTTCAGCCGCTCCCAATTAGGCGTTATTGTGCTTCTGGGGGCCGCCCTGCTCCTTTTGTACGCCTGGCGGGCCCAAGTGCTCTTCCCTCCCTCCCCGCCCCCACCCGGGACTATGAGCCTGGCCTTCGTGGAAGTAACCGGCAAGGTGGCCCACCCCGGGGTTTACTCCTTCCCCCGGCCCCCTACCCTCAAGGAGGTCTGGACGAAGGCCGGGGCGCCGGGGACTCCCCCCGACCCGGATAAAACCATCGCCTCCGGCAGCCGGGTGGAGGTGACGCCGGACGGCGCTTATCGCCTCGCGGCCATGCCCGGGGCTCAGCTTCTCACCCTCGGGCTGCCCCTCGACCTCAACCGCGCCTCTGCCGAGGACCTGGACGCCATGCCCGGCATCGGCCCGGCCCTGGCGCAAAAGATTGTGGCCTACCGCAACGCCCACGGCCCCTTTAAGCAGATCGACGACCTCTTGGAAGTCTCCGGCATCGGCCCTGAGAACCTGCAAAAGCTGAAACCCTCACTGGGACTGGGAAGC
Organism: Desulfobaccales bacterium; assembly: GCA_052139855.1. Taxonomy (GTDB): domain Bacteria; phylum Desulfobacterota; class Desulfobaccia; order Desulfobaccales; family 0-14-0-80-60-11; genus 0-14-0-80-60-11. Next base: position 10,386 of record JBKQVS010000131.1, on the reverse strand, counting down.
CCTGAGGCCGCGGCTCCGCCTGACTGGGAGGCGGCTATGACCGCCGGAAAATCCCTTTCCGGGACCAAAAGCGGCCTCCAACCCCAGCTCCCGGGCCGCGCCATTGATCCCAACCTGGCCTCCCCAAAAGACCTGGAAACCCTGCCGGGCATCGGGCCGGTCCTGGCCCAAAGGATCATCGACTACCGCCGGGCCCACGGCCCCTATAAAAAAATCGCTGACCTGAAGAAAGTCTCCGGCATCGGCCCGAAGAAGCTGGAGAAGATCAGGCCGTATTTGACCATTAATGAACCTGCAAACCGTGAGTGAAGAATCTTATGCCAAGACGCCAAGGTTGCTTTCTTTGCGCCTTGGCGCCTTTGCGTGACCCTGCAAAGATGCTGATCTTGGGAATCGAAACCTCCTGCGATGAGACCGCCGCCGCGGTGGTGGCCGACGGCCGCGACGTCTTGTCCTCGGTGGTGGCCACCCAGTTCGAGCTCCATGCCGCCTACGGCGGGGTGGTGCCCGAAATCGCCGCCCGGCGCCATCTCGAAAACATCCTGCCGGTCATCCAGGCGGCCCTGGATCAGGCCAACATCGCCCTCAACGACCTGGACGGCCTGGCCGTGACCCAGCGGCCCGGCCTCATCGGCGCCCTGATCATCGGCATGGCCGCGGCCAAGGTCTTGTCCTACACGCTGCAAAAACCCCTGGTGGGCGTCCACCATCTGGCGGCCCACATCATGGCGGCGTTTCTCACCAAAACCCCGCCCGAGTTCCCCTTCGTGGCCCTGGTGGTCTCCGGCGGCCACACCAACCTCTACCGGGTGGACGGCTTCCGGCAGATGGCCCTTTTGGGCCGCAGCCGGGACGACGCCGCCGGCGAGGCCTTCGATAAAGTGGCCAAGCTCATGGCCCTGGGCTACCCCGGCGGGGTCAAGATCGAAGCCCTGGCCGCGGCCGGCAACCCCGCCGCCTTTGCCCTCCCCCGCCCCAAGGTCCACGGCGAGCCCCTCACCTTTTCCTTCTCCGGCCTCAAGACCGCGGTCTTGCACCAACTGAAGCAGCACCCGGAGATTCTCGTCGATGCCGCGGCCCGCCGCGACCTGGCCGCCGGTTTCCAGGCCGCGGTGGTGGACAGCCTCACCAGCCGCGCCTGGCTGGCCCTGGACCAGGAGGGCTGCTCCCGCCTGGTGGTCTGCGGCGGCGTGGCGGCCAACCGCCGCCTGCGCCAGGTGCTCCAGGAGCACGCCCAGGCCGCCGGGCTTGATCTCTTCTTGCCGCCCCCGGCCCTCTGTACCGACAACGCCGCCATGGTGGCCGCCCTGGGGTTCCGGCTCCTTGAAGCCGGCGAGCGCCTGGACCTAACCGGCGACGTCTTTTCCCGGGGGTGAGACTTTAATGTTTAGTAAATTATTTTATGCTGCGTGGGACGCACCCTACCTGCCGCTCTTTCCCGAAATAAATAACCAAAATTGTAGAAACCATCGAGCTATTGTAATAAGATAAAAAGAATTTTCCAGAGGCATCGGGGCAGGCCGGTGTGGCAGGAACCCCTCCTCCCCCCATTGAGGTGAGCTTGGACCAACAACCATTGGGTGAACACCTGGCGCTCCTGACCGACCTCTACCAGCTGACCATGGCGGCCTGCTACTTCGACCAGGATATGCACGCCGAGGCCACCTTCAGCCTGTTCATCCGCAAATATCCGGCCCAACGCAGCTACTTCGTGGCCGCGGGACTCTCCGAAGTCTTGCCCTATCTGGAAACCCTGCGCTTCACGGCCGCAGACCTGGCCTATCTCTCCTCCACCGGCCTCTTTCCGGCGCCCTTCCTGGATTTTCTGGAAGGTTTTCGCTTCACCGGCGAGGTCCGGGCCCTGCCCGAAGGCAGCATCTTTTTCGAAGCTGAGCCCATCATCGAAGTGAGCGCCCCCATCATCGAGGCCCAAATGGTGGAGACCTTTATCATCAACGCCGTCAGCCTCCAGACCATGATCGCCACCAAGGCCTCCCGCTCCGTCCAGGCCGCCGCCGGCCGCCCCCTGGTGGATTTTTCCCTCCGGCGTACCCAGGGCCGCGACGCCGGTCTCAAGGTGGCCCGGGCCAGTTATCTGGCCGGGTTTGCCGGCACCAGCACCGTCCTGGCGGGGAAACTCTACGGCATTCCCATCTTCGGGACCATGGCCCATTCCTACATCACCAGTTTTCCCCAGGAAATCGACGCCTTCCGGGTCTTCGCCCGGAACTTTCCCACCATCACCACCCTCCTGATCGACACCTATGACAATATCTCCGGGGCCAGGCACGCGGTAACGGTGGCCAAAGAGATGGAGGCCCGGGGCCAGCGCCTGGACTACGTGCGTCTCGACAGCGGCGACATGGCGGCCATCAGCCGGGACGTGCGCCGCATCCTGGATGAGGCCGGCCTCGATTACGTCCGCATCCTGGCCAGCGGCAGTTTCGACGAACACAAAATCGCCCGGGTGCTGGCCGACGGCGCCCGCATCGACGCTTTTGCCGTGGGCACCAAAATGGGGGTCTCCGCCGACGCCCCCTACTTCGACATCGCCTATAAACTGGTGCGTTACGCCGACCAGCCCCTGATGAAGCTGTCCACCGGCAAGGTCACCTTGGTGGACCGGAAACAGGTCTTTCGCTTCTTTGACCACCAGGGCGCCATGGCCCACGATACCATCGCCTTGCGCCGCGAGTCCATACCGGGGGCGACGCCGCTGCTCCAGCCGGTGATGGCCGGCGGCCGCATCACCCGGCCGCTGCCGACCCTTTCGGAGTGCCGGGACTATTTTCAGGCCCAGTTCGCCCGGCTGCCTCAAGCCCACAAGGTCTTACAAGACCCCACCCCCTACCCGGTGACCCTGAGTCCCGGCCTTCAGGAGTTACAATCCCGGGTGGCCCAGCAGATCCGCCACCGGGAATTGGGAGAAAGTTGAATCCATGGGACTGACCGAAGCCCTCTGTTACTATAATACGCTGTTCATCAATCAATGCAGCTACGTGGGCATCTTCCTGTTGATGACCCTGGAAAGCATGGTTGCCCCCATTCCCAGCGAGTTGGTCATGCCCTTTGCGGGCTTCTTGATCTTCACGGGGCAATTCAACGTGGTGCCGGTAATAGTGGCCAGCACCCTGGGGTCCATCCTGGGCTCGCTCCTATCCTACGGCATGGGGATGCTGGGGAAACCGGTGGTGCTGCGCTATGGCCGCTACCTGCTCCTCAATCCGCACCACCTGGAGTGGACCGAGAACTTTTTCAACCGCCACGGCGGCATAACCATCTTCATCTCCCGGTTTATCCCGGTGGTGCGGCATCTCATCTCCCTCCCCGCTGGTCTGGGCCGGATGCCCCTCATCCCCTTTATACTCTACACCGCAGCGGGCGCCGCCCTTTGGAACGGCTTTCTCACGTATCTCGGGTTCCGGCTCAGGCAAAATTGGCCGCTTATTCAGAAATATACCCACATTCTGGACTACTTCGTGGTGGCCGGCCTCATCGCCGCCGTAGTTTACCTGGTCTGGAAAATGCAACAGGCACGGAAGCCGGCATGAGCAAAGAAGCTGAGACTGCGGTGCGGGTTGGCCTCCCGGGACGCCCGGGGGGGCCGAGTCGCGGAACCTCGCCATCGGCGGCCATCATCAACCCCACCCGGGAACCCTGGGACGAGCCGGTAACGCCCCGCGTGATCCTCACCTTCACCCTGCCTGACTACCGGTATCTCTGCCGCCTGGTGCAACCGCAGGATTCGCCTCGCTACCTATATAACTGCGCCTTGAGAGAGGGACGCTGGCATGACCGGCCCGTTACCCTCACGGCCCCGGCTCTGGGTGCCCCTTATGCCGTTATGCTGCTGGAGAAGCTCCTGGTCCTGGGGGCCCGCATGGTGCTGGCCCTGGGCTGGTGCGGCTCCCTCCAGTCCGGTCTTGCCATCGGCGACCTGGTGCTCCCCACCGCCACGGTGAGCACCGAGGGCACCTCCCGACACTATCCCTTAAACGGCCGCGCCCCGGATCCGGACCCCGGCCTCACCGAAATCCTGCGGCAGTTGCTCAAGGCGTCGGGCCACCCCTGGCAGGAGGGGCCGGTCTGGTCCACCGACGGCTTTTACCGGGAAACGGTGCGACAGGTCGAAACCTACCAGGCCCAGGGCGTCCTGGGGGTTGACATGGAAATGGCGGCCCTGTTCACCGTGGGCCGCTTCCGGCAGGTGCCGGTGGCCGGGCTGCTGGTGGTTTCAGATGAATTGGCCACCTTGCAATGGAATCCGGGCTACCGCTCCGAGCCTTTTCGCCGGGCCCGGGATCAGGCCGCCCGCCTGGTTTTGGCCGCGGCAGCCAGCTGGGATGATGGCCATGTTTAAGGGTTCGCTCCTGGCCATGGACGTGGGCGGCGGCACCCAGGATATCTTTATCTGGGAGCCGGGCCAGACCGTGGAAAACGGTGTCAAACTGGTCCTGCCCGCGCCCACCCAGGTCATGGCCCGGCGGGTCCGGCGCCTTACCCATCAGGGGCAGCCCATTTTTTTGACGGGCCGGGTCATGGGCGGCGGCGCCGTGACCCAGGCGGTCCGCGGCCATTTGGGCCAGGGCCTGCCGGTCTATGCCACGCCCCAGGCGGCCTTCACCTTCAGCGACCGCCTGGAGGCGGTGCAAGCCTGGGGCGTGATCCTCACCGAGTCCCCGCCCCCCGAGGCCGTGCCCCTGACCCTGGGGGACGTGGAGGTGGAAAACCTGCGCCAGGCGCTGGCGGCCTTCGAGGTCCCTTTTCCCGGCCATTTTGCCCTGGCAGTACAAGACCATGGGTTTCACCCCCAGGGCAGCAACCGCCGTTTCCGCTTCCAATGCTGGGAAGATTTTCTGGAGCAGGGGGGCAGGCTGGCCGACCTGGCCAGCTACCGGCCACCCGCCCACTTCACCCGGATGGCCGCCGTGGCCGAGGCCCTGCCCGGGGTGCTGTTGATGGACACCTGCGCCGCGGGGGTCCGGGGCGCCCTCCTCGATCCCCAGGCCCGGGTCCATCTGGACCGCGGCCTCACGGTCGTCAACCTGGGCAATGCCCACACCTTTGCGGCCCTGGTCCGGGGCGACCGCCTCCATGGGATATACGAGCATCACACCGGGCTGTTGAATCCGGAAAAACTCTTTGACCATGTAGCCCGATTTCAACGGGGCGCCCTGACCAACGACGAGGTCTTTGACGACCAGGGTCATGGCTGCGCCTATGCCCCGGACTTCACCGCCACAGGCAAATTTGCTTTCACCGTCGTCACCGGCCCCCGCCGGCGCCTGGCCCGGGGCGGGCCCGGGGTCGAGGCCGCGCCCTTCGGCGACATGATGCTTTCCGGCTGTTTCGGCCTGGTGGCGGCGTTCTTGGAACTGGAGCATTATCCGGTAAATCTGGCCGACTCTTGACAGGGGATCGTTCTCAGGCGAAGGTTAATGTGAGACCTTTTCACTACTCTACCCGGCGGCAGTAGGAGACAGAGGATATGGAGATTAAATTCTGGGGCACCAGGGGTTCCATCCCGGCTCCCGGCCCTCAAACCTTGGAGTTCGGCGGCAATACCACCTGCGTGGAAGTGGTCCTGGCCAACGGCCGGCGAGTCGTGATCGATGGCGGTACCGGCCTGCGCCTCCTGGGCCAGCATCTTATGGAGCACCATATTCCCTGCCAATTTCACCTGCTCCTCACCCACGGCCACTGGGATCACCTGCTGGGAATTCCCTTCTTCGACCCCATTTATCACGAATCCACCCGGGTCATCGTCGATGGCTGGCCCCCGGCCTTCCAGGCCATGACCCGGGTATTCGACAGCCACATGGGGGACGGCTTCTTCCCGGTGGCCTTTGACCACCTCAAGGCCAACATCGATTATCTCAACACCTTGGCCCATGGCCCCCTGGATCTCGATGGGGTGATCATTGATACCATGCGCCTCAACCATCCCCAGGGGGGCATGGCCTTCCGGTTCCGGGAAGGCAAGCATACCATGGCTTTCATCACCGACAACGAACTGGGCGCCGCCCGAGGCAGGCGCATCCCGGAATTTGTCGATTTTGTCCGGGACTGCGACCTGCTGATCCATGATGCCCAGTATCTCCCCGAGGAAATCTCGGAACGCCGGGGCTGGGGACATTCCGCCTATGATGAGGTGGTGGACCTGGCCCAACAGGCCGAGGTGCACAACCTGATCCTCACCCATCACGATCCCGGCCGCAGCGATGCGGCAGTGGAAAAGATCGTGGCCCTGGCCCGGGAGATGGTGGCCTCCCCTAACAAGCCGCACTATATCGACGCCGCCCGGGAAGGGGCCTGCTACCGCCTGCCCTAGTTCCAGGCCGCCGCGGTCCGTTCGGCCTTTTTCGCCATCTGGCACCTTTCCCCGGAAAATTTAGCCTATGCATGGCTTCTGGTTATCCCTGGCTCTCATTTTTCTGGCCGAATTAGGCGATAAAACCCAATTAGTGGCCCTCATGCTGGCCACCCGCTTCAAGGCCGGAATCGTCTTAGCCGGCGTTTTCGTGGCAACCCTTTTAGTTCACGCCTTTTCCGTGATCTTGGGGGACCTGGCCGGCAAGCTCCTGCCCCACGGCTGGATCATGCTGCTCTCGGGCCTGGCGTTTATCGCCTTCGCCGGCTGGACCTGGCGCGGTGATCGGTTGGATGATGAAAACCAAAAAGTCCGGCGGATCACCTCCCCCTTCATGATTGTGGCGGTGACTTTTTTTCTGGCGGAGTTGGGGGACAAAACCATGCTGGGCACCGTGACCCTGGCCAGCCAATACCCTCTGGTACAGGTCTGGCTCGGCTCCACCGTGGGTATGGTACTTTCCGATGCCTTGGCCATCTGGGTGGGTCAGGCCCTGGGAAAACGGCTGCCGGAAAGGGCCGTCAAGCTGGGCGCGGCCTTTATCTTCCTGGCCTTCGGCCTCTTTTCCCTTTATCAGGGCGCTATCGAACTGCTGCGGACGTGAGGCCTGGTCGCGCTTCGCTGGAAAAAGCTCTGCCGAAACTCCTCGTGGCTCGCGCCCCCTTTCTTTCCTCCGGCGGTTTTAGTAAACTAAAACCAACCAGTTGCCATTATTACTCTTTTCTTAAGCAATTGAACCTGAGCTGGCGGCTCACCCGTGCGCCGCATCGGCAAGATGCCGGTGCCATCCAGAGCTTTCGAAACAGTCATTCATGGCCCTTTGGCCCACCCATAAATTATGAAAAGTTCCTGATGGACATACTCCTAACTTTGAACCTTGAACTTTGAACCTTGAACTTTTCAAGAAAGAGGCGCAGCATAACCATGGTGTACCGTCACCCCGATAACCAACCCAATCTGGTCCTCATCGGCTGCCGGGCCACCGGCAAGACTTCCGTCGGGACCCGGCTGGCGGAGGTGCTGCAGCGCCCTTTTGTGGACCTGGACCAGGTGCTGGTCCGGGAGGCCGGCCGGCCCATCGCCGACATTGTGGCCCAGGGTGGCTGGACCGAATTCCGGCGGCTGGAAAAAGCGCTGGTGGCCCGTTACCGAAACGCCCACGGACAGATTTTGGCCACCGGCGGCGGCGTGGTCCTGGACCCGGACAATGTGGCGGCCTTACGGAAAAACGGTATCCTCATCTGGCTCACCGCGGACCCGGCCGCCATCCAGGCCCGCCTGGTCCAGGATCAGCCCCGGGACGCCAATCGACCCAGCTTGACCGGGGGGGACACCATCCGGGAGGTGGTGGAAGTGCTGGAAGCTCGCACCCCCCTCTATCAGGCCGCGGCCCGGATTGTCGTGGACACCACCCACAACTCCGTCGCCCAGGTAGTGGAACTGGTGCTCGCGGCCTTAAAATCTGAGGAGACCATAAACCGTGGCGGGTAATACTTTCGGACGCCTGTTTCGCGTCACCACCTGGGGTGAGTCCCACGGCCCGGCCTTGGGAGCCGTCATCGACGGCTGCTCGCCGCGCCTGTCCCTCACTGCCGCCGACCTCGAGGCGGAACTGGCCCGTCGCCGCCCCGGGGTGCAGGCCCACGCCTCCAGCCGCCGGGAGCCCGATACGGTGGAAATCCTGTCCGGGGTGTTCGACGGCCTGACCACCGGCACTCCCATCAGCCTGATCATCTATAACCGGGACGCCAGGAGCCAGGATTACGAGGAACTCCGGTTGTTATTCCGTCCCGGCCATGGCGATTTCACCTATCAGGCCAAGTACGGCATCAGGGACCATCGGGGCGGCGGGCGGGCTTCAGCCCGGGAAACCGCGGCTCGCGTGGCCGCCGGGGCCGTGGCCCAAAAGCTCCTGGACCGGGAAGGCATCCAGGTTCTGGCCTATACCCTGGAGTTGGGCGGCGTGCGGGCCCAAACCATTAATGAGAGAGCCATCTGGAATAACCCTTTCGCCTGTCCCGACCCCGAGGCCGCGGCCGCCATGGAGGCCCGGGTCCAGGCCGTTCGGGCCCTGGGCGACTCCCTGGGCGGAGTGGTTCAGGTGCGCGTCCGCGGCTGCCCCCCGGGATTGGGGGAGCCGGTCTTCGATAAGCTGGATGCCGCCCTGGCCGCCGCGGTGATGTCCGTGGGCGCGGTCAAAGGGGTGGAGATCGGCGCCGGGTTTGCCGCCGCCCGCCTGCTGGGTTCTGAGAACAATGACCCCCTCATTCCCGGCGGCTTCGCCTCCAACCACGCCGGGGGCATCCTGGCGGGCATCTCCAACGGCGACGAAATCGTCCTTAACGCCGCGGTGAAGCCCATCTCCTCCATCGCCCGGGAGCAGCAGACCATCGATCTGGAGGGCCGGCCTCGCACCCTCACGGTCAAGGGGAGACACGACATCAGCGCCATTCCCCGCATCGTCCCGGTCGTCGGCGCCATGGTGCGCCTCACCCTGGCGGACTTTCTCCTGCGCCAGAGGGCCATCGCATGAAGGGGGATAGCCGCGGTCAGCTTTCCGCTTTCAGCCAGGCCCCGGTTCGGCAACGTCTAGGGTGCGCCCTGCGCCCCATGCCTTTTTTCAGCAACCGCCAGGCGCGGCGGTGCCATATTTTTATGATTTTTCATAGGCCTCACTCATGAATGTCAGTATGAAACCCACCATAGCCATTATCGGCGGCAACGGGCAGATGGGCCGCTGGTTCACCCGCTTCTTTGAAAGCCGGGGCTTGGAAGTCCTGGTGGCCGACGTCGGCACTCCCCGGACTTCCCAGGAGGCGGCCGCCCAGGCCGATGTGGTGATCATCGCGGTCCCCATCCCCAAGGTGACCGAAGTCGCCCGGGACGTGGCCCCGCACCTGAAGCCCGATGCCGTCCTGCTGGACCTCACCTCGGTGAAGCAGCGCCCCATGGCGGCCATGATGTCGGCTTTCCCCGGTGAAGTGGTGGGCACCCATCCCCTCTTCGGCCCCGGGGAAGAAACCATCGAGGGCCGCACCATCGTGCTCTGCCAGGGGCGCGGCGAACGCTGGTTCCGGTGGCTCCAGGACCTCCTGACCCAGGCCGGCGCCCGGGTGAAGATCACCACCGCCGCGGAACATGATCGCCTCATGGCCGTGGTCCAGGGCCTGGCGCATTTCATTCTCATCGCCTTCGGGACGGTCATCCGCGACCTGGGGGTCTCCCTGGAAGATCTGGAGGAATTCTCCACCCCCACCTTTACCACCCTGCATAACCTGACCCGCCGCCTCCTGAGCCAGGACCCTAAACTTTACGCCTGCATCCAGTTGCAGAATCCCGCCAACCGCATCGCCCTCCGGGCCTTGGAAGGCGCGGTGGCCGATATTCTCTACTTCATTCAGCGCCAGGACGCCGACGGCTTGGTGCGCCTGATCGAGGAGATTAAATAGCTGGGGGCGGATTTATCCCCTGGTGCCGTCGATAAATCATTATTCTTTGTAGGGGCGGTTCGAGAACCGCCCCCGGAAAGCTTTGTAATGCGCTTTGTTATTGATATGACATGCAAAAGCCTTATTTTTCCCCCCTTCTATAGAGGGGGGTAGGAGGGATTACATAAGCGTTGCATAATCCCCCTAAATCCCCCTTTAAGAAAGGGGGACTTAAAACGCCGCTATTCAAGTTGGGCTACCCCGGGAGCTACCCATGCCAAAATCCGGTGATTGCGTAACGATCAATGCATGCTTAGAAGAGGGTGCCGATCTGAATGCTCGAGATGCAGCAGGTTGGACTCCATTGATGCATGCAGCGGACCAAGCCAAAGATGAAGCATGCACTTTCCTGATTGATCGTGGCGCAGACATGACTGCATTAAATGCGCTAGGCGAATCGGTTTGGGTGGTCGCTACCAAAGATACATATCGCCAGAGAGTCCCATTAATTTTAATCGCCAAAGGTCTAAACATACCAAATGTAAAGCTTAAGCCCTTCATTGAAGTTGGAAATGCTCCGATCTGCCG
>JBKQVS010000130.1:0-20348 GCA_052139855.1 Desulfobaccales bacterium | reverse complement strand
AAGCCGGGACTTTTAGTCCCGGCTTCCCTGGCCTTTACGCGGGTTGAGAGGGGGGTGTGGGAAGAGGACACGGACGAGTTCCTGGCCCTCCCCCCACAATTCATCTTTTCTCAAAAAAATCAATAATCGCCGCGGCCAGGGCCGGGATGGTGAACACGGCCGGCTCGATTTGAGGCGTGATTCTGTATCCCGAAAGCGTCGCGGTGGTGATGGGGCCGATGGAGGCCACGGCGGCACTGGCGGCAAGGGTTTGAAAGCGGTCTTGGCCCACCAGCCTGGCGAAATTATGCACCGTGCTCGAGCTGGTAAAGGTGAGGATGTCCACCCGGCCCTCCGAAAGCACCGCGGCGGCCTCCGGGGGTACGGACGCAGGCGGTAGGGCCCGATACACCGGGACCACGTCGAATTTAAGGCCCAGTTCGGTCAGGCCCTGGGGTAGCACGTCCCGGGCCTGCTCGGCCCGGGCCAGGAGGAGGCGCGTCCCGCCCAACAAGCGCGGCGCTAAGGCCTCCAGGAGCCCTTCGGCCTGGAAGGTGTCGGGCATCACATCCGCCACCAGGCCATAGTCTCTCAGGGCCTGGGCCGTGGCCGGGCCGATGACCGCCAGCCTGGCGCGCCCCAAGGCCCGGACATCCAATCCCATGTGGAAGAGCCGGCCCATAAAGGCTTTCACCCCGTTGGCGCTGGTGAAGATGACCCATTCATATCGCGACAGGTGCTGTAAGGCCGCGTCCAGGGGCGCAAAATCGGCAGGGGGAGCGATCTCGATGGTGGGCACTTCCAGGCACCGGGCCCCGGCGGCGTTGAGCAGTTCCACCAGTTGGGACGCCTGGTCCCGGGACCGGGTCACCACCACGGTCTTGCCCCACAGGGGCCGGTTCTCCCACCAGGTGAGGGGTCCGGCCAGTTCCACCACGCTTCCCACTACCAGGACCGCCGGGGGCTTGATATCGGCCTGGCGGGCGCGAGCCGCGATGTCGGCCAGGGTCCCCACCACGGTGCGCTGAGTAAGCGTAGTCCCCGATTGAATCACCGCCGCCGGGGTTTCCGGGGCCCGTCCCGCAGCCACCAGCCGTCGGCAATTCTCCGCCAGGTTTTTCACCCCCATGAGGAAGACCAGGGTGCCGGGGTTTTGCCCCAGGGCCGCCCACGGTATGGTGCTGGCTTCCTTGGTGGGATCTTCGTGGCCGGTGATGAAGGTCACCAGGGTGGCGTAGCGCCGATGGGTCACCGGGATGCCGGCGTAGGCCGGCACCGCCACCGCCGAAGTTACCCCGGGAACCACCTCGAAGGGGATGCCGGCCGCGGCCAACTCTTCCGCTTCTTCACCACCCCGGCCGAAGACAAAGGGGTCACCGCCCTTGAGGCGCACTACGGTGAGCCCGTTCCGGGCTTTTTGCACCAACAGCTCGTTGATGCCGCCCTGGGGCAGGGCGTGGGCGCCGGCCTTCTTGCCCACATAGAGGAGCTCAGCCGCGGCCGGGACCTCCTTGAGCAACTCGGGGTTGGCCAACTGATCATAAATCACGACGTCGGCCCGGCGCAATAACGCCAGCCCCCTCACCGTGATCAACCCCGGGTCTCCGGGCCCGGCGCCTACTAAATAAACCATAGGATATATCTTAACATAATTTTGGGGCTGGGCCTTCGCCTCGCCCCTAAAAAAATATTGAGGGGAGGACCGGGGGGCGTTTTGGTAAGGGTTCCCCGACCTCCCCTCAACCACCACCCCTAACTCGCAGAAGGGTGAGGCAAACGGGCCTTTCACCCCCGGCTCTTAATGGCAGGTCTTGCAGCCCCGCCGCTGTTCCATGGACTCCACCACCCCGCGGTATTTTTCGTGGATCAGCAAACGGTCGAACTCTTGCATTCGCGCCAGCAAGTCGGCCTGCTCGGCCTCGCTGAAATAGGCCATACAGGGGACAAAGAAGTGCCGGTCTTCTTTGTCGATGTGCCGGGGATAGAAGTCCACCAACTTCTCCAGCTGCTCTATGAGGTCGTCCAGCGCCCCGGGCTTTTCCAGGAGATACCCGTCCTTGGCCTTGACCAGGGCGGCGGTGGCCTCCCGGGCCCAGATATGGTCCTGGATCAATTCATCCACGATCTCCCTGTGTTCCGGGGATAGGTTTTTCTCCGCCAGGGCCTTGAACAGGAGGTCCTCCTCCTTGCCGTGGTGGCAGCGGTCGGCATAAGTGCGGATGAAATCCACCGCAGTGTCGATGAACACCGGGTCCACAAAAGCAAACTCCGGGTCGACGTCCACATTATCCCTGATCCGTTTGAACTCCTGGGCCATGAGGGTGAGCAGGCGCTCGATCAGGCGGTGTTCGATCATTAAGGGTCCGATGGGTTGCATATTCTTAATCACCTCGTCATGGTGGCCGACACCCATCCTGCATTATCTTATTGGGATTGGCGGAGGGGGTTTGGGGCCGGGGCCATTTGCGAAAAAGCCCCTGACCCCTTCCCCAAAAGTCTCACACTTTTACCAGCTCGTACTCCCGGGTCCCCAGGCCCAGTTTTTCGGCGTATTCCAGTTGGATGGGCCAATCCACCTGAGGATAGATGTCTTTGAATTTGTCCACTCCTGCACTCTTCTTCTTCAAGGCCGAGCCGGGCAGGCCCCGAGCCTGGTTCACCAGATCGGCGCAGGCCTGGTCGATGGCCACCGGGTCCCGGGAGGCCAGGATGCCGATGTCCCCCACGATGGGGGTGTCGTTGTGGCCGTAACAGTCGCAGGCCGGGGACACCTGAGTGATGAAGTTGATGAAAACGCCCCGGTCGGGCTTGGTGGTCATGACGCCGTACGCATATTCCATCATCTTCTTCAGGAAGACCGGGATGGATTCGTTCCACTGGATCTGGATGTTGCCGTAAGGGCACACCAGGATGCACTCGGCGCAGCCCACGCACTTTTTGGGGTCGATGACCGCCTTTTCCGTCTCGGGATTGATGCCGATGGCCTCCTGGGCGCAGTGGACCACGCATTCACCGCAGCCGGTGCATTTCTTCTCCGTCACCTTGGGGGCGATGTTGGAGTGCTGGGAGAGCTTGCCTTTGCGGGAAGCGCAGCCCATGCCCAGGTTCTTCAGGGCGCCGCCAAAGCCCGAGAGTTCGTGCAACTTGAAATGGCTCAGGGTCACCAGGGCTTCGGCCTCCACGATGGCCTCGGCCAGAAAGACACTCTTAAACTGCTCTTTGTCGATCTTCACCTCCACTTCGGCCTTGCCGGTGAGACCATCGGCGATGACCAGAGGCGCTTTCACCACCGCATAGGCAAAACCGTTTTCGATGGCGGTGGTGAGATGGCTGACGGACTCGCTCCGGGTGCCCACGTACACGGTATTGGCGTCGGTGAGGAAGGGCCGGCCCCCCAATTCCCAGATTTTATCCACCACCTGGCGCACATAAATGGGCCGGATAAAGGCGGCGTTGCCCTTTTCGCCGAAATGGAGCTTGATCCCAACGAGGGGCCGCTTCTTGCGGCGGTGGATGATGCTCTTGACATCCAGGGCATCCAACAGACGGCCGAATTTTTTGAAATTGGACTCCTTGGCGGAGGCTCGTAAATCCATCATATAAACCTTACTGGGCATGATTTACCTCATTAGCAGCCAGTTGTTAGTAGGGTCTGTTTTTTGGTGCATTCTACGCACCGGAATATTTAACCACTATTACTGATCGTCGGGCAATGCCCAGCCCCAACGCAGGCTAAAGCCTGCGGCTACATTATTATCAGCGAAAACTGGCCCCTGGCCCCTCACTGCTCACTATTCGCCCCACACCACCTTGCCCCCCACGATAGTCATCACCGCCTTGCCCTGCAAGGTCCAGCCGTTAAAGGGGCAGTTGCGGCTCTTGCTCGCGAAGTGGTTCGCATCCACGGTCCATTCCCGGTTGAGGTCCATGAGGGTGACGTCGGCCGGGGAGCCCTTCGCCAGCGTGCCGCCGGGAACGCTTAGGATGCGGGCCGGGTTCGTGCTCATGGCGGCCACCAGCTGGCTGAGGGTCAAAACCCCGTCGTACACCAGTTTGAGGCTCAGGCCCAGGGAGGTTTCCAGGCCGATGAGGCCGAAGGCCGCGGCCTCGAACTCCAGGTCTTTTTCCAGGGAGGTGTGGGGGGCGTGGTCGCAGGCGATGGCGTCCAAGGTTCCGTCGGCCAGCGCCTCCTGGATGGCGGCCAGGTCGGCCGCGGTCCGCAGCGGCGGGTTAACTTTGGCGTTGGTGTCATAGCCGTACACCGCTTCATCCGTCAGGGAGAAATAGTGGGGCGTGGTCTCGGCGGTGACGGTGAGGCCCGCGGCCTTGGCGGTGCGGATCAGGGCCACACTGCCGAAGGCGCTGACGTGGGCGATGTGGAGGCGGCCACCGGTGAGTTGGAGCAGGGCCAGGTCCCGGAAGATCATGGCCTCTTCGGCTGCGGCCGGGATGCCCCTCAAGCCCAGTTCCAGGGAGACCCGGCCCTCATGCATCACCCCGTTGGCCCGGAGATCCAAATCTTCTTCGTGGGCGATGAGGGGGACATCAAAGGTCCGGCCGTATTCCAGGGCCCGGCGCATGAGCATGGGGTTCATCACCGGGTGGCCGTCGTCGGAAAAAGCCACCGCCCCGGCGGCCTTCTGATCGCCGTATTCACTCAGGGTCTGCCCCAACGAGCCCATGGAGATGGCGCCCACGGGGTAGACCCGGGCGAGTCCCGCTGCCCGGGCCGCCTCCAGAATGAAGCGGGTGACCGCGGCGTTGTCGTTCACCGGACGGGTGTTGGGCATGGCCGCCACCGCGGTAAAGCCGCCGGCCACCGCGGCCTGGGTCCCCGTCAGGATGGTCTCTTTATACTCCTCCCCCGGCTCCCGGAAGTGGACGTGCATGTCGATGAGGCCCGGGGTCACCACCAGGTTTTGGGCGTCAATCACCCGGCGCCCCTCGGCGGAAATGGTCCCGGGGACCTCCATAGCGGCGATCCTGCCCGCTTCGATTAACAGGTCCCGGGGGTCTGAAAGACCCTGGGCGGGGTCCACCACCAGGCCGCCCTGTATCAGCAAGCTCATGCTTTTTCTCCTCCAATCAAGAGGTAGAGCATGGCCATGCGCACCGCCACGCCGTTGGTCACCTGGTTCAGAATCACCGAATGGGAGCCGTCGGCCACCTCGGGAGATATCTCCACGCCCCGGTTGAGGGGGCCGGGATGCATGATGATCACGTCCGGTTGGGCCAGCTTCAGGTGCCGGGGGGCCAGCCCGAAGTAACGACTGTATTCCCTGAGGGTGGAGAGAAACATCTGCCCCATGCGTTCCAGTTGCAATCGGAGCATCATAATGACGTCGGCGCCCGCCACCGCCTCCTCCAGGGAACAGGTGACTTTGGCCCCCAGGGAGGACAGAAACGGCGGCAGCATGGTAGCCGGACCCGCCACGGTAACCTGGGAGCCCATCTTGATAAAGGCCTGAATGTCGGAGCGGGCCACCCGGGAGTGGGCGATATCGCCGATGATGGCCACTTTCAGGCCGTCCAGGCGCCCCTTGGCTTCCTCAACGGTGAGGAGGTCCAAAAGGGCCTGGGTGGGGTGCTCGTGGAGGCCGTCGCCGGCGTTGATCACCCCGCATCGGAGCCGCTGGGCCAGGTAATGCGGGGCGCCGCTGGCGGGATGGCGAATCACCAGCAGGTCCGGCTGCATGGCCTCGAGATTGTGGGCGGTGTCCATCAGGGTTTCGCCCTTGACCGCACTGGAGGCCGCCACCGTCAGGTTGAGGGTGTCGGCGCTGAGGCGCTTGGCCGCAATCTCGAAGGACATGCGGGTCCGGGTGCTGGGCTCGTAAAAGACCGTCACCACGGTTTTACCCCTGAGGGTGGGGACCTTTTTGATGGGACGGGACGAGATCTCTTTTAAAGACGCGGCGGTATCCAGGATAAGCCGGATCTCCGCGACCTCCAGGTCGGCAATGCCCAATAAGTCCTTACGCCGGAATTCCATAGAGGGACCTTTCTCGCTTGAGGGGGCGGCTAAGGGGGAAGAGCCCTAACCCGCACCCATCCAGATTGAGTGCTCACCCTTGCCTGGCTATCAACCCTGACTGCCGCCATCGGGGCCCCTAATGCTCAGGGCACCATGATGGCCACTCGGTCGCAAAAAAAAACCTCCTTGTTCTGAAAGGAGGCCCAGCGCAGGGTTTTTGGTAAATCCGACTCATAGAGACAGCCTTCTTACCATCGATATATTATTACCATTACACGTAGCTAAATTCAAGAAGATTTTCCGGCAATTCCCCCCGGCGCGGGTAAGTTGACAGGGACCTAATCAATACCTATATATATAGGGAGAAACCAGCTTATGGTCTATTTATTTAAATTTAACAGAACCTTGACTCCGGAGTCCGGGCCAAATGCCGGCTGGGGCAATCGAGCATAATTTCATAATTCAACCTGCTTAAGGAGGGACTACTCATGTCGAGGGATCTCATGGAATGGCGGCCGTTTCGGGAAGTTTCTCGCCTTCGCCGGGAAATGGATCGTTTCTGGGACGATTATTTCGGCTCCGGCCGGCGGGGGCTGCAGCCCCTGCAGGCAGAATTTGCTCCCGCGGTTGACGTCACGGAAACGGCTGATGCGATCGTGGTGAAAGCCGAAGTGCCGGGGATGGACGCCAAAGACATCAATATTTCCGTAACCGGTGATGTGCTCACCATCAAGGGTGAAAAGAAGTCAGAACGGGAAGAACAAGAGGAGAACTATCATGTCGTGGAGCGCAGCTACGGCTCGTTTTCCCGCTCCCTGTCGCTGCCCGGCGCGGTTAAACTGGACAAGATCGAAGCCAAATACGATAAGGGGGTGTTGACCGTCACCTGTCCCAAGAAGGAGGAGGTCAAGCCCAAGGCCATAGAGATTAAGACGGCCTAATGCACCTCGCTTGCGCCCCAAAAGTTCCCCTTTGTCTGTCGCCCCGGCCTCACGGGGAGCAAGCAAGGGGGACTTGTATTTCTGAGGTTTTGCGTTTATGATGCCAATCTACCAAGCTATAAATATATTTCTCACCTCAACTTCGTGATCAAAGGAAGCCGTCATGAGTACCGAATTGGAAGCTATTATCAAGAGCGCCATCGTCCAGGAAGAACTGTCTCATGTTTTTTATAAGCGCCTGGCTGGCCTGGTGAGCCATCCGGAAACAAAAGATACCCTGGAGTACCTGGCCAAGGAGGAGTTGGAGCACAAGGCCTTTCTCCAGAGCTGCTTTACCCCCAACGGGTGCACCTTGGCGGGGGAAGCCCAGAACGTCCACCTAGCGGAAATGCTGGAAGCCCCGGCCATCAACGATGCCATGGCCCCCAAGGAGGCCCTGGCCATCGCCGCGAAACGGGAAGAGGGGGCTTACCGTTTTTATCAGGCTTTGGCCGCACTTCAGCCCCCGGGAGAGGTCCAGGCTTTCCTGAATAAGATGGCCAAGGTGGAGCTCCAGCACAAAGAGAAAGTGGAATACCTGTACGATAACGCCGCTTTTCCCGAAGTGTGGTAGGGGCCCCCGTGGCTAAGCGCGGGGTTCTTCTGGCCCTGGAAGGGGTGGACGGCTGCGGCAAATCCACCCAAGCGGGGCTTCTGGCTACCGCTCTCCGAGAGCAGGGGCTGGAAGTCGTCCTCACCTGTGAGCCCACGGATGGTCCTCTGGGCCGGCAGATTCGGGAATATTTTCAGGGCCCCACCCGATATCTCAGCGCCAAAGAGGAGTTGAACCTCTTTATGGCCGACCGCCGGGAACACGTCGAAGAGGTAATCAATCCGGCGCTGGCTGAGGGCAAGATCGTCATCACCGACCGTTATTACTACTCCTCGGTGGCCTACCAGGGGGCCCTGGGGCTGGACCCGGACCGGATTCTGGCCCAAAACGAAGTTATGGCGGTGCGCCCGGATCTGGCGGTCATCCTTAGCCTACCGGTGGCCCTAGCGTTGGAACGTTTATCCGGAACCCCCCAACGAGTCCGGCAAGTGAGTGAGGACCCGGCTTATCTGGAACGAGTAGCCACCATATATGCCTCTCTGAAAGGGCCCCACCTGCGCCACCTGGATGCCTCAGGCCCGCCCGAGGCGGTGCACATCGATCTGTTGCACCTGATCCTGGAATTCTTGGAGCCGGCTGGCCGCCGGTAAGCGCCGCCCGCAGCCTGGTCGTGGCGAGGGGATGGTAGTGCGGCCGGCTCAATCCTTCGAGCTGTGGCTGCCGGAGAGACAAGGGGAGTCACTCTCTCCCGGCTTTCAGGCCTACAGATTTCCTTGACAAGTCAATCTTCAGGGGTTAATAATGTTCTGTTCGGGCCGTTAACTCAGTCGGTAGAGTATCTGCCTTTTAAGCAGAGAGTCGTTGGTTCGAATCCAACACGGCCCATAAAATGCGTCCCCATCGTCTAGCCTGGTCCAGGACACCGGCCTTTCACGCCGGCGACCGGGGTTCAAATCCCCGTGGGGACGCCAATTTTTTTCAGTAGCACCGGTTAGTTATTCATCCCCTGCAACTAAGCTCGCCGTTTGGCGGAGGCTGACGTCTCTGCCAGACGGTTTTTTTTGCCAGCCGCACCTTTGTAAACCGGGCGCGCTTTTACGGCCTGCCGTCCGGCCCGCAATAACCTGTCTTGAGGGCGGCGGCGCCTGCCGCCGCCTTTCACCCTGGCTTACCATTCTTGGGGCGCTGCCGGCCTGGGGTGCTGAGGCTTACCAGCCAGGTAGTATCTGCTTACCGAGGGATTTGTCTGTCCAAAATTCGGGGAAATTGACTGGCCGCTCAAATTAATGTGGCTCAGGAAAATGCCGATACATAGGGGGAATGAAGGGGCTTGGCCCCGGCCTGACCTGGAAAACTCCTCTTGCCCACGAGGGGGACCGAATAGGGGAATGAAGCCCCAGCGCTTGGCACCACCCTGGTGAGCCGCATCTGATGGTGTCATGAGACACCCGGCTCCGAACCATGGTTAAGGATGGTTAACATGAAAACTTATATACGGAAAATCGTGACGTTCATCAGTGATGAGACCGGCGCCACGGCCAGCGAATATGTTTTGTTAGTAACGTTGATCGCGGTGGCAATCCTGGTGGGGGCAACGACCTTTGGCACCAGCTTATCGGAGATGTATAATCGATCGGCCTCACAGGTCGATTCACTAGCCAAATAAAGCACAGGCCATTTATGGCTGCATTTTCCAAAACCGGAAGGAGGTGTGGGTGGCCGTCGCCACCGGCCACCCGCACCGCAATCCGACCGCCGCGCCAAAGCCCCTGGAAATTTCAGAGAAGTTTTGCGGGTTGATAAGAGGCCAGATCAGCCCTTAAAAAACGCCGAAATACGCATAATTTTGCCCTTTTCGGGGCTTATTTCGCCACCCTTGTCCCGCTTCGAAAAAAAAGAAGCGGGATCTGAGCAGATAACTTGCTGATATTGCCAGCTTATATGCGGAGACCACGCGGGGCAGGCCCGGAGGGGAACCGCATGAAACCGCAGGGCACCCGCAGGTGATCCGCATGTGTCCCGCATGTGTCCCGCTTCGGGGCGGCGGGGCGGGGCTTTCGGCCCGGAGCCCCGAAAATTGCGGCATAGCCTGGCGGAGTTGGGTGCGCATGGGTCTTACTATATGGGGTGGGAGAAAGATTGCCAAGAACCGCGGCAACGATTGACCGGGTTTATCGAGTCGGGCCGCCTTGGGAAGCGGAGGCTTCGAAGGCAGCGGATTTTGGCGCTACGGGCAGATGGCGGTTCATGGATATATGCCGATCATAGCAGCATCTTCTTGATATTTAATTTGATTGGCGACTTGATTGGGCTCACCCGGCCAATCCCAGAGACCTCCACGGTTGCCGCCATGGCTGCCGCGTCCTCGGGATCAGCGCTGGTTAACCTTTAAAAGTTCCCGACACATCCTGGCCCGCGGCAGGGTCCTCCTGGATTAAGAGCCCCTGGGCCCCATCTAACCGGTACAGCCGATCCACAGCGAGGGCGGGATGGCGCTCATGGGTGAGAATCAAAATAGTAGCGCTCTTTTTGCAGGTGTTGATGACCTCGGCAAGGAGGGTGCGGGCCCGGTCGTCGAGGTTTGACCAGGGTTCATCGAGGATCATGATGGGCGACTCTCTCAAGAGCAGCCTGGCGATGCAAATTCGCTGCCTCTCCCCGGTGCTGGCCCCGATGCCGCGCGGGTCCATCACGGTTTCAATACCCTGAGGCAAACGCGCCACAAAGTCCTTTAACTGGGCCCGTTCAAGGGCCTGGACAATCTGTCGGTCACTGGCGTCCGGCTGAGCGATGAGGAGGTTACCTCTCAGGGTCTCCTGGAAGATAAAGTGGTTCTGGGTGACCACCCCAACTTTCCTCCGCAGCTCAGTGCGTGAAATCTGCCGGATGTCGAGCCCGCCGATGGAGATGACTCCTTCCTGGGGGGCATAAAGGCGGAGGAGCAAATTGATGAGCGTGGATTTGCCGCTGCCACTTTCGCCGCCAATGACGGTGACGGCATTGGCGGGAATCAGCAGCTGGGCCCGATTATAGAGCCGCCGCCCTTCCGGGTAACCGAAGGTCAGGCCGGATAACTCGATGGCGACAGATTGGCTTGGCAGAGTTACCGTAGGGTGGCTCTCTTCCGCCTCAGGGGCTTCAGCGAGAAATTTGGCCAGATGGCGAATCCCGGTGAATTCGGTCTGCACGGTGGCAATCAACCGGGTGAGTTGGGTGACCGACATCTGCAAGAGGGTGGCGTAAAAGAAAAAAAGCAAAAAGGGCTCGAGACGCATCTTACCGCGGGCGATGAGGTAATAGGCCAGGGCCACTAACCCCAAGCCGCCCAGTTGGGTGAGAAGCTCAATACCAGGGGAAAACACCGAGAGCACCGCCCCGGCTCGTACAGAAAGCTTCTTCAGCCCGGTGGTATGCTTCTGGAAATGTGCGGCTTGCTGCTTCTCGGCAGCCAGTACCTTGATGGTGTCGATCCCCTGAATGGTTTCGTCGAAGACCCGCTGTATTTCGCTCCACATGGCCCGCTGAGCCCTGGCGTAAACCCCCATAATTCGGTTGAGTACGGTCACGAGGATCGCGGTGAGGCCCACGATGCCAAGGGCCGCCAGGGTGAGCGAGGCCGGGCAGAAATAGAAGAGCACGACCGTCACCGCCAGCGCAGTGATGAGTTCGCGCCCGACCCCAGGAAGAAAATCCGCGAAGAACCGCTGGGCCTGGGCAATATCGCTGCTGAACTTGGTAAAAAATTCGCCGGCCGATTGCTTCTGGAAATAGAACAAGGGCAGGTGGCTGGCCTTATCGAAAAAATCGGTTTGCAGCTGCTTGAGGAGGTTGAAAGAAAAGACGGTGCCGGTATACCCGCTAATCCCTTGCAGCACGGCGATGGCCAGGAAGATCAGGGACAGTTGGACGAGCAAGGGCAGCCCGGAGGTCCAAAGATTGGCGTAGTGGCCATTGACGGCCAGGCTTACCAGCTGCTGATAGTAGCGCGGCTGCAGTGCGATGAGCACCCCGCAGCCGAGTTGCACGATAACCAAGATCGTCAAAGGGAAGCGATAGCGTGAGATGATGCCGGTAATCCAGGATCTCATGGCTCTGGGGAGGAGAGGGACTCTCGGTGCAGGTCTGCCAGGGCTCGATGGATTCTGGCAAATATGAGCTGATAATCTTTGCAGAAAGGGTCCTTGGTCATATGGTCATGACAAAACACCAGGGCGTTGAGGGGGCACCCGCCGTAGCAGATCGACCAGTGCCTACAGGTGTGGCAGTCTGAAAGGGTCTCGGCTCGCCGTCGAATATCTTCGCAAAAAGGTGAAGCCAGCAATTCCTGGATTTCGCGGTCGCGGATATTCCCTAAGGGGTGGGTCTCAAACCGGCTGCACAGCACGGCGTCCCCAGAGGGTTTCACGCCGAGGTGCGACCCGGCACAGGTGCCTCGTTGCTGACATTCGTAAGGCACACCCCCGAGAATTGCCTCCAGGTACAGGTCCAGAGGCGAGACCATGACCCGCTGGCGTTCCGTACTGGCCCATGCGTCGAATAAGCGGCACAGAAATGAGCCATATTCCCCCGGCTGTAGCAAGTATGGCGCCGAGGTCTCCGGGTGGCGCCCCGGAACCATCGGGTTAACCCGGAAACCATACCCCAGGCCCTGAAAAAACCGGTAGATTGCCTCCTCCTGCCCCAGGCTGAGCCGGGTAGCGACCGCGTTGAACCCCACTGACACGCCCTGGGCTTCCAAAAGGCGAACTTTCTCCAAAACCGCGGCGTGGCTTCCCTGCCCATCTGCACCGATGCGCATCGAGTCGTGCAAGGCCTGGGGGCCGTCGAGGCTGACACCGATCTGGAACTGGTGGTCACGGAAAAAGGCACAAAAGTCATCATCGAGGAGCAGGCTGTTGGTCTGGAGATAATGATGGAATCTCAGGTCCGAGGCAAGCCCGTCAAGAATTTTCAGCGCGGCCCGGAAGAACCCGAGCCCAGCCAGGAGGGGTTCTCCCCCGTGCCAGAGGATATGGATTTCCCTGAACCCTTGACGCTGGGCATAGCGGGCCGTTTTTTCCAAGGCCGACTGCAGCGTCTGCCGGCTCATGACGCCGGCCCCGGAACCGTCAGAATAGCAATAGAGGCACCTGAGATTGCAGCGCTGCACCGGCTCCAGGATAAGGGTGAAGGCGGCGTTGGCATCAACCGGCATCGGCGAGCTCCCGCCGGACGGCTTCCCGCACGTGGTGGCGGAAAGCTCTCAGCCCCTCGCAGAAGTACGTCTCCCCCCGGACCTCATCCCAAGCAGGGGGGAGGACGGCGTCGGCCCAGAGGTGGTCAGGCAGTCCCGATGCCCGGGCGCGGAGCAGCAGAGTGTTGTATTTCATGCAGGTGAGACAGCCGCCGCCACACTGCCGGCCCCATTCACAGCCGCCGCAGGCCATATGGTTCCCGGACCGCCGAATCCTCTGCTTAATCTCTTCCCACAGGACGCCCTTGTTCATCAAAATGGTCGCCAGAGAATCCTGGCGGATATCTCCCAGGGCCGTCTTCTCATCATTCACCCACTGGTCACAGCTGAACACCCTGCCATCGGGGGCAAAAATAAGGCGGCGGAAATCGCAGCGTTTCTTGTGGAATGGGTCGCCCCGTTCGATTTCCGGCTGCAGGACCATCTTGACCTCTTGCCGCAACTCTTTGAAATCCGACTGCCTCTCCTGGTCCCAGAACCAGAGATCAAACAATTCGATCAGAAACCGTCCCACTTCTTCCGGTCGAGGGGCAAGGTCCGACAACCCTGCAACCTCGCCGGCCTCCGGGATCAGGTCCAGCCAGCGCACATCATAGATATCCAGCTGCACCTCGGCTCTCAACGCCTTGAAGAATTCAAACAGGTCGAAAGCGCGATCGATGCTCGCCCTGGTGACCACCGCAATCACGGCTACGCGGTCCACCATGGCGCGACCACGGTAACATTCAATGCCGCGCAGGGCGGCATCAAAAGATCCGGACCGCGACCCGTGAAAACACCGGTACCGATCATGAATCTCTTTAGGCCCATCGAGGCTGAAGCCCACCTGAAATTGATATTCGGCGAGCAATCGAGCCATATCATCGCTCATGAGGGTCCCGTTGGTCTGAATCCGGTTATCAAAAGAAAGCTCGGGATACTGAGCCTCGAGGCGGATGATGGCGCGAAAGAAATCGAGGCCCGCCAGGAGGGGCTCACCGCCGTGCCAATAGATCTGAATTACCTTGTTGAGGGGATCAACGGTGAGATTATGGGCGATGACGCGGCGGAGAATCGTCTCAACGGTAGAGAGATCGATAATACCCCCGGAATGCTCCTGGAAGCAATAGCCACACGCCAGGTTGCAGTTCCGAGTTACCTGAATTTGGGGGACCACCGGTAGATGTTGTTCACGATCGGGACCGTATGGTTGTATGGGAGAGAGATTTTCCGCCATGGGAATGAAAGGAATTGTGAGGCACTGGACGCATTCGCCAGTTTTATAGAGTCTAATGCCGGGTGATGGGCGTGATCAAAATACTGAACAACCAGAAGTCATTTCAAAACCGAATGCCGACGTCAACGTGAAGCATCCAAGGGGGGCCGTTTGCAAATAATTACCCCCTTTTCAAAGGGGAGGATATGAGGGGGATTGGCTAAAAGCTTGCCGATCCCCCTCAATCCCCCTTTAGGAAAGGGGCGTTGCATATCTCCGCATCCCATCCGTCAACCGGCTGAGAAAACGTATTTACCGCCTAAGACACGTTTCGCAATAGGCTCTCAGATCACGTCCACCAGTTGAACCAGTTGCCCCAGTTGTGCCAGTTGCGCCAGTTGCGCCAGTTGCCCCAGTTGCCCCAAAACGGGAATGCTACCCGCCTCTTCTCTTCCTGGCGGATTTCCTCCAGGAGTTCGCGGAGGACCTGGTTCTTGACTTTTGCCTCTTGCCTGTTTCCAGCCACGGCGTCCTCCTCAGTGGGTCGGCAGACACATATCTTGGCGCCAGCGCTCCATGGCCATCAGATACTTGCCTTGCTGTATCGGGGTCATTTGGGCCAGTTCCTCGTCCATCTCACCCCTAAAAGAATTAAACAATTTAAGCTGGGCGGCAGTGAAGGCGGCTACCAGACCCTTGACCTTCGCCTCGTCAGGGTTGGCTGCTGCCAACGCGGCCTGCAAATCCTCCTTGGATTTCTTCAATTCGGAGATGAGTTTTTCCCGCGTTGTCACACACTTTTCTTCCACCGCTTCAAGCTTCTTTTCTTTATCCGGGGCAATCTTCAAATCTTTGAGCGTCTGGGCTTTAAAGGCACAGAGCTTCTTCCCCAAATCCTCATTTAACTGACCCAGGGCGGGGAACACCAGCAGAAAGCTCAAGATGGTGGAGAGCGCCCCCAGCTTGAAAATGAGCTTACCCTTCATGTTATCCTCCTTTTGAAAAGATGCTGGGCGTAGAGCTGCTGCACTGAGTGGACCTGGAAGGTTGCCGGTGGCAGCGGCGCCGGCTGTATCCTGACGTCCTGCGTGGCCGTTACCCTGCCGCAAATCCTGGCGGGTCGCCGGTTTCCTTCCAAGTATGCAAGCATCATAACACACAAACCGGGTAAAGCCATCAAGTAATTTATGAAAAAATAATCCTTTATCCGGATCGTATCTATCCCGAGATTGTGGAGCAACCCTGGGCCCGCAATCCGACCCCCGCGGCCAAGTTTCTGGGAATTGCAGAGAAGGTTAGCGGGTGGAAAAGTAGCCAAATTACGCCATAAATCATGCCGAAATACAGATAATTTTGCCCTTTTGGGGGCTTATTTCGCCACCTTGTCCCGCTTCGGGGAAAAAAGAAGCGGGATCTGAGCGGATAAGTTGCTGATATTGCCCGCTTATATGCGGAGACCGAGCGGATGCGCCCGGAGGACACCCGCATAAAAGCGTAGGGCGTCCGCATACGACCCGGAGAAGACCCGCATGTGTCCCGCTTCGTGGCGGCAGGGCGGAGCCGGCGGGACGGGACCCCAAAAATTGCAGCATAGCCTGGGGGAGGTGGGTGGGCATGGGTCTTACTATACGGGGAGGGAGAAAGATTGCCAAGCACCGCGGCAACGATTGACGGGGTTTATCCAGGCCGGCGGCCAGGGGAGGGGCAGGCGTTCAAGGCAGCGGCTTATGGCGCTTGGGGCAGATGGCGGTTCATAGGTAATGCCGATCATAGCAGCATCTTTTTGAGATTTAAGAGGTTTTTTGATAGTGGCAAGATATGCAAAATTAAGGCCTGCGGCAGATTACACACCGATTTTAAGTAGAATACCTTTTATCCATAGACTTCACGTCTTTTGCGAGTAAATCTCATTGACATTCCTCGATCGAATATGAAATAAGGAAGGTATCTGTGGATTAAGAGGCGTCCGTCTTGAATTTCTCAAATCATAAAAATTACCAAAGCGAGGTAAAATTATCTGGAGTCCTTTCAGAATTCAGAATAGCTCTTAATGAAGAAATTGAAGCTGCACGCCGTCATGAATCAAGTTCTGCAGTTGCGTTAATAAATGGACGACGTATTGCCCAAATAGGTAGGAATTATTAATACATTTTTCAAATTGAAAATGTCTTAAACTTTCCCGGTGATGCACCTGGAGACTTATACCTTCCTAGTCGTTCTCCTTTAAACGTTATTATAGTATCAATAGATGGACTGACAATCACAATAAGCGTTCCAGAAAATATTGGTGATTTTGTCCCTGCGGCCCGCCTTCAGAGTAACTTAGCTCATCTGATGCGAAAATTAATTGAACGCATTGAAGATCATGCCAACAAGACAAATTATGTTGGTGAGCGAATAAGAGGGGTAGGACAAGTATCTGGGACACCTTTGCCTATTTCAATTGATGATCTTAGTGAAGATTTGAATGAATATCAAACAAAGGCTGTTGCCTTAGGACTTGGGTACAATACAACTTTTATTTGGGGTCCTCCGGGAACTGGTAAAACAAAAACTATCGGTGAAATAGGTACACAATTATATAAAAAGCAACGTAGCGTCCTTCTTGTTTCTCATACAAATATAGCTGTCGATCAAGCAATTCTTCAAATTGTCAAACATATTCCCATTGAAGAATTAGAAAAAGGCCGTGTTTTAAGGGTAGGAGACCCTAAAGATCTGCGAGTGAATGAGGAACCAAATCTATTATTAGAAACTCATAAAGAGAGAAAGGCAAAAGAATTAACTACCAGAAAGCATAATCTGCTTGAAGAATTAGATAGCTTAAGAGATAGCTCATTAAAAGTTTCACGTTTAATATATATTTTAGAATGGGTTAATGATGCTGGTAGAGATATCTCGATAATGGATCAGCACTTAACGGCATTACTTGAAAAAGAAAAGGTTTTAGAAAGAAATATTTCGGAGTTTAATATATTATCTAATAAAGAATTATACTGGAGAGACGTTTCAAAAGAAGTAGCAGAAATTAAACACTTAATTGCTGAATCGGAAAATGATAAAAATGACATTAATTCAATATCAATAATAATTAAAAGTCTTAATGATGAGTTAATTGTAATTAGTGATAAACTATCTGAGGCTCAAGCTATTTATGACCAAACATCTTCAGTTGGATTGTTAACGCGACGTTGGAAGAGGCTGCCGAAGCCTGAAGAACAAAAAAAGGTAGTAGATAACCTTAAATTAGACATGGGGAAGTTAGGCCAAAACCTCGATCAGCATAAAAGTGAAGTAGAAGCTGTTGAGCAAAAGTACTCTCAACTTGTTAACATAATTGAAACTTTCAAAATTAATATAGGGAATCCAGTTGACATATCACGTGAAGCATCAGCCTTTCATGAAAGATTTAATCAATTGAATAACGACATACGAATTAATAAAAATATATGTAAGGATACACGAATTGAACTTGATGATCTTTTAGAAGTTAGACTGCTGGCACTAAAGGATATGGGTTTAACAGATAAAGTATCGGGTACTGCGGAGACTATGTTAAATGCAATAGAGGAAGCGTTCAAACAGGCGCATTCGGAAGTTATCGATTTAAATCTGGATAATCTAAAGAACGAGAATAAAAGAGTAAATGATTTGATATTTCTATCTGAGGCCAAAATAAATAATATTGATGAGGAACTTAAAAAGATCGAAGATATCATTATTTCAGAAGCTTTTATAGTTGCAACAACCCTTACAAGAGCGTATCTCAGAGATTCTATTCAATTGAGACGCTTTGATACAGTGATTCTCGATGAAGCCTCCATGGCTCCGATCCCTGCACTATGGATTGCTGCAAGTATTGCCGACTCAAATGCAATTGTCGTAGGTGATCCTAAGCAGTTACCTCCAATTGTTATGTCAGACCACAATCTTGCTAAAGAATGGTTAGGACGTGACATTTTTAATGTCGCTAAAATAACCGGTTCTGAGCCCTTTTCAGCCGAACTTTTGTGCCAATATAGGATGCACCCCTTTATTAGTTCCATAGCAAATGAACTATTTTATGATCTGAGACTCAAAGATGGACAATTGAAGATACAAGGTAGAAAGCATAACCTTTCAGATGATGAATGTGATCGATCATCTTTATTGCAGTGGTACAATATTGATTGGGGTCACGATAATCCGGTACTATTAATTGATACCGGATCGGCTGGGGCTTGGGTGACAAGCGTCTCCAGAGGTAACCGTGCAAGCAGGTTAAACTTTTTGTCAGCTACAATCAGTGTAAATTTAGCCGAAAAAATTCTAAAAGATGACCGACCCAAAATGGAGTCAGGACAGGACCAGCGGATACTAATGATCTGTCCGTATCGACCTCATGCAAAATTGCTGAACCTTCTTATTCAAGATCAAAACCTTGATATTAATGAGGTGCACGCCGGTACGGTTCATAATTTCCAAGGCTCAGAAGCTGATCTAGTCATTTTAGATTTGGTAAACGATGAACCACATTTTCGGGTTGGTATGTTCATTCCAGCCCTCGACGAAATGACAAAACGTTTGATTAATGTTGCAGTGACGCGAGCAAAAAGACGATTGTTGATTATAGGTGATTTTGACTATATAGAAAAATTAGCAAAAAAGGCGTTTTTGGGTTCAAGGTTTATTCCCTTCATAAAGGAACACTTCCCCAGAATTGAAGCCGTAGATTTGGTTCCATATGGCCTGGCAGCGCTCAGCGCAAAGGCGCAATCAGTAATTTATGGTGGGGAAGTCGAAATTGATGCAGATAGAATCGTGGTAACCCAAGAAAACTTTTATGCGATCCTCAAAAATGACATTACTAAGGCAAAGGAAAAAGTCATTATATATTCAGCTTTTATAACGATAGACCGCCTTTCGGCTTTAGAACCCTCAATTCGGGCTGCCACTGAACGTGGCATTCGATTTTACGTGATAACAAAAGCGTTAGGAGATCGTAATAAGCATGATTTAACTACATATCGTATGCTTGAAAGAACTTTAGAAAATTGGGGAGTAATTGTTATTCATAAACGGAACATGCACGAAAAACTCCTATTTATTGATGATGACATTATATGGATTGGCTCCCTGAATACTTTGAGCTTTAGTGATACACAAGAAATAATGGAGAGGCGTGTCAGCCAAACTATTCTTAATGATTATGTACACACACTAAAACTTAATGAATTAATCAATGAATATAAAGATGGTTGTCCTAAATGTCCCCTATGTGGAAGCGAAGTTGTTGCTAGCGAAGGCAACAAAGAACCATATTATTGGCGTTGCGTGCAAGAGAATTGCTACAAAAGAAGTATTGATCAGCCTCCTATCGAAGGGGGAAAAATAAATTGTCCAAATTGTGCTGGAAAAGTTGAATATGGAGAATGGGGCGGGAAACCACATTGGCGATGTGTTGAAAATAGGAAACACCGACAACCAGTAGCAAGGACTCACCTTCTTTTGCCTGAAATGAGAAAGGGCATACCTAAAAAAGAGCTGAAGAGGCTCGATGAGATGTTTGGTATTGTTTATTCAGATTCATCTAAGAAGGAGCATTACAAACAGCATGATCTCTTTGATGATCTATAATTTGATTTGTTCTTACAATGGGAACCTGACAAGGGATGATAGACAGATCTTCTCCTATCTAAATGGAAAATAATTAAAAAGTAAACTTATCAACAGGCTAAAAATTTAGCTATCTGCTATATATCAACCCATCCTTGAGCCCAGGCCAGCCGGTTATATTAACTTCATATCAGCCCCGAATGCCTTCGTCCCGACCACAAAAAGGCAAGACCGGCCAGGAGTCGCGTCCGGCCGGGGACAAGGGTAGGGGCGGTTCGCGAACCGCCCCTACACGGGGTGTGATCATAGAGCTAAAATTACTTTTTTGACAGCAACTTGAGGCCTCTGCGAAAGTCTCAATTGCTGTCCCATGCCAGCAAGATGTGGAGCAGGCACCCCCGCCTGCGAGTAGATGAAGTATGGACAGCCGAGGGCGGCTGTCCTACATTAAGTCTCCAATGAAAAAGACTTTTGGCAAATGCTAAAGGTAAACACAGGCTGCAGCCGGCGATGGCACCGGCGAGAGGCCGGCGCCACCCTTTGACGGCAGATTATTCTCAGGCGACGGCCGGGGCGGGGGCGGTTCTCGAACCGCCCCTACGAAAACCGTGGGGGAAAATAGCATACTTTTGGTTGATCTATCTGGAATACAGCACCAATTGGCGGTCTCCCGGGAAGGCCGTTCACGGCCTCAGCCGGCGGGCGGGGGGCCGGCGGGGCCTTCCGTCTGGACGCTGAAGGTCTGAAAACTATAGTCCACCATCAGGGTGGTGATGGTGTTGGCGCCTTCCCGGCGGGTGGAGATGACCTCGATGGTGTGGGGGACGCCGAATTCGTCG
>JBKQVS010000129.1:0-17711 GCA_052139855.1 Desulfobaccales bacterium | reverse complement strand
CCTCAAACTCCCCTCCCCCAACCCCTTAGGCAAAATGTGGGGGTGCGCACGGCGCACCTTATTTTTTTCTAATGAATTTTCTTGACAACTCCGATGAGTGTGGTAAAAATTATACCATGTGGTATTTTTTATACCACACCAAGGCAAGGAGGGAGGAAAATGTTTGGAAAATTTATAAAAGAGCGGAGGATTAAGAAGGGGCTAACCCTTAGAGAATTCTGCAGATTGATAGAGATAGATGCAAGCAATTGGAGCAAAATCGAGCGTGGTTTACTCGCTCCGCCTAGAAGTGAATATAAATTGAAGCAGATTGCAGAAATTTTGGGTATTCCCCTGGGCTCTGACTCATGGTTTGAAATGAAAGACAGAGCAGAATTGGATACAGGCAGTATTCCCAAAGACATTCGGTCCGATAAGGAATTGATAGGTTATCTTCCAATGTTTTTCAGGACTTTAAGAAGCGAGAAGCCTTCTGCGGAGGAACTTGATAAATTAATTGATATTATCAGGAAAGGGGGGGAGTAATTGCCTTATAAGAAATTCAAGTGCAAATGGATTTATAGGAAAGACCTCCATAGATTTGCCGATGAGATCCGATCCAAATATTGGCCAGAGAATTTATTACCAATAGATATGGAGAAAATAATTGAACTTAGGTTAGGTTTAGATATTGAGCCTATGCATGGCTTATTCTCTATGATAGACACGGAAGCATGGCTAAAGATGGATTTAACGGGAATTATAGTTGATAACGATCGTTATATGAACGATAAATTTATAAACCGTTTGCGGTTTTCCCTTGCTCATGAATTAGGTCATTATTTTTTACATAGAGATATTTACTCTAATCTTCCTTTTAATTCTTTTGAAGAATGGAAAGATTTTATGACAAATGTATCTGAAATAGAATATAAAGATTTTGAATGGCAAGCAGACGAATTTGCAGGAAGGTTCTTAGTTCCATATGATTTCTTAGCAGCTAAAGTTAATGAAGCAACAGAGATCATAAAACAACAAAATTTAGTAGAATATTTAAGAGAAGAACCGGATGCCGTCTTATCAAGTGTTGCCCCATTTCTCCGAAAAACGTTTGTTGTCTCAGAACAAGTCATCAAGATTCGTGTTCAAAATGAAGGATTATGGCCGCCCAAAATATCCTAAAAATCAATCAACTATCTATAACATCAAAGGGAGGGCCGATGGCCCTCCCTTTGTTATGGTGTGTGGAACGTGCGCGACATTAACTAAGGGCGACCCGGCGGGTCGCCCTGATTTATGGGATTGGGGGATGGGGTGCGGGGAAGGGGGCAGAGGTCCACAGGCGAGACGCCTGTGCCACTGCCCTTAGCCCCCTCCCCCAAAAATCCTTTCCGCCCCCAATATCTCTACCCTTCGGCGGCTTTGGGTTGGGTAGCCAGCCAGGCGGCCCGGTCTTCGGTTTTCATGGGGCTGGGGCCCATCTTTAAGGTGCGCTCCACCATTTCCTTGGCGATGGCGGCGAATTTCGGGCCTTCGGAGGAGGACAGGTTAAACATCTCCACCCGTTCCGGTTCCATGCCCATCTGGCCGAAATCCTTTTTCACCTTATTGACCCGTTTTTTAGCCCGGATATTGCCCATGAGATAATGGCACTCACCTTCGAGGCAGCCGGCCACAAAGACTGCATCGGCCCCGGCTTCGAAGGCCTTGAGCAGGTGGATGATGTCCACCCGCCCGGTGCAGGGCATCATGATGATCTTGATATCCGGGGGATATTGCAGTCGCATCGAACCTGCCAGGTCCGCGGCGCTGTAGGCTCAGTAGCGGCAGCAGAAGCCGATGATTTTCGGAGACCACGCAGCAGTCATAACAACTCCTCCTTTTCTTATCCCGCAGCCAGAGCCGTTTCCTGGGCAATGATCTGAGAGTCAGTGAAGTTTTTCAGGGTAATGGCCTTGGCCGGGCACTCGGAGACGCAGACGCCGCAGCCCTGGCACTTGGCCGGGTCGATGTAGGCCGCGTCCACGGTGTAGTCGATGACCGGGACGTTGAAGGGGCAGGTGCGGACGCAGGTGAGGCAGACGGCGCATTTGTCCTGCTCGACCACGGCCACGACGCCACCCACTTCCACGGTATTCTTGGCCAGGAAGGTGGCGGCCCGGCCGGCGGCCGCCTTGGCCTGGGCAATGGACTCATCGATGGGCTTGGGATAATGGGCCAGGCCCGCCAGGAAGAGGCCGTCGGAGGGCAGGTCAACGGGGCGCAGTTTGGCGTGGGCCTCGTTGAGGAAGCCCTCGGCGTTCCGGGGCACCTTGAAGATTTCGCCGAGTTTCTCCACGGAGTTGGGCAGCACGGCGCTGGCCAGGGCCAGGAGGTCGGGTTTCAGGACCACCGGGCGCTCGAGGATGAGATCGGCAATGGTGAGCTGGAGCTGACCGTCGGCGGTCTGTTCCACCTGGGGCTTGCTGTTGAGGTCGAAGCGGACGAAGATGACGCCCAGTTCCCGGGCCTCCTTATAGAGCAGCTCTTTTTCGCCATAGGTGCGCATATCCCGGTAGAGGATGAAGACGTCCATATCGGGTTTGAGGCGTTTCAGTTCGATGGCGGACTCAACCGAATGGGTACAGCAGAGGCGGCTGCAGTAAGGCCGCTGGGGTTCCCGGGAGCCGACGCACTGGATGAAGACCGCCTGCTGGGCGCCGGTGACTTTGGCGTCCTTGGCGGCGATGAGCTTATCGATCTCAAAGAGGGTGACGACGTTGGGGTTCTGGCCGTAGAGGTATTCCTCCGGGATGTAAGGCTGACCGCCCGTGGCCATGATGGTGACGCCGTGGTCCAGTTGGCGCTCGCCCTGGGGGGTGGTAATCATGGAGGCGAAGTTGCCGATGAAGCCGCTGGTTTCCTTGACGGTGGAGTTGAACAGGAGCTCGATGTTGGGGTGGGTCTCCACCTTCTTGATGAGGTCTTCCAGGTAGCCGCGGTAGTTGTAGCCCCGGGAGCTGACCACGAGGTTCCAGGCCTGGCCGCCCAGCTTGTCGCCCTGTTCCACCAGGTAGGCCTGGAAGCCCATGTCGGCGACGGACCGGGCCGCTTCCATGCCGGCGACGCCGCCG
This sequence comes from Desulfobaccales bacterium, assembly GCA_052139855.1. Lineage (GTDB taxonomy): Bacteria > Desulfobacterota > Desulfobaccia > Desulfobaccales > 0-14-0-80-60-11 > 0-14-0-80-60-11. The sequence continues at coordinate 14,619 of JBKQVS010000129.1, read as the reverse complement.
CCGATGACCAGGGCGGCTTTGGTGACGGGGAAGGCCTGCTTGTGCAGGGGTTCCAGGTGCACCACCCGGGCCACCGCGCCCCGGATCAGGTCCTTGGCTTTTTCCAGGGCCTTGGCCGGTTCCTGCATATGGACCCAGGAGTTCTGGTCGCGGATGTTGGCCATATCAAAGAGATAGGGGTTGAGGCCGACCTGCTGGATGGTCTCCTGAAACATGGCCATGTGAGTCCGGGGGCTGCAGGAGGCCACCACCACGCGGTTGAGTTTATTTTCGGTGATGGCCGCCAGGATCTTGTCCTGGGTGTCGGCGGAACAGGTGAAGAGGTTCTGGTCGGCCAGGACCACCCCAGGCAGGGTGGCGACGTATTCGGTGAGGGCCGGGATATTGATGACCCCGCCGATGTTGATGCCGCAGTTGCAGACAAAGACGCCGACGCGGGGTTCCAGGCCCTCGACGTCGATCTCGGGGGGCAGCTCCCGCTTTTTGGTGGCGGTGCCCCGGGCGGCGCCCAGGAGTTCGCCGGCGGCGGCCGCGGCGGCGGAGGCCTCCATGACCGACTGGGGAATGTCTTTGGGGCCCTGGAAGACGCCGCAGACATAGATGCCGTCTTTATTGGTGTTGACCGGGGTGAAGGGCGAGGTGTCGGCGAAGCGGGTGTCGGGTTTGACCTCGATGCCCATGGTTTTGGCCAGGGTCAGGGCATCGACGGAGGATTCCAGGCCCACGGACAGGACCACCATATCGAAGACTTCGGTCTTCAATTCGCCCTGCTCCGAGAGGTAGCGGATGGCAACGTCATCGGTGCCCGAGACCGGGTCGATGGTGTGGACCCGGGAGCGCAGGAAGCGGACGCCGTGTTCGTCCTGGGCCCGCCAGTAGTACTTTTCGAAGTCCTTGCCGTGGGTGCGCATGTCCATGAAGAAGATGGAGGCGTCCAGGGTGTATTCTTTGCAATGCTCCTTGGCGATGACCGCCTGTTTGATGGCGTACATGCAGCAGACCGAGGAACAGTAGCTGTTGTCGCAGTGGTTCAGGTCCCGGGAGCCGACGCATTGGAGCCAGGCGATTTTCAGGGGCTCCTTGTGGTCCGAGGGGCGCACCAGGTGGCCGGCAAAGGGTCCGGAGGCGCTCAAGATGCGCTCGAACTCCAGGCTGGTCACCACGTTGGGATAATGGGAGTAGTGGTAAGAGTCGTACTTCTTGGGATCATAGACCGTAAAGCCCGGGGCCAGGATGACCGCGCCCACTTCGAGATCGAGTTTTTCGGGTCCCAGATCATGGGCCACCGCCTTGGCCTGGCAGGCCTGGGCGCACTGCATACATTCGGAGCAAATGCCGCAGTTGATACAGCGGGCCGCTTCTTCGACGGCGGCTTCTTCCTGATAGCCCAGGTTGATTTCCTTAAAGCCCTTGATCCACTCCTCCACCGGCAGGGTGGCCATGAGGGCCCGGTGCTTTTTCTGGATATCGGCGGGGACGGGGTTCCAATGGCCTTCTGCCTTGGGGATGGGGCGGACCGGGAGGTCCCGGCCGGCCTTGAGGTCCTGGCCTGACAGATAGCGGCCGATGGAGGTGGCGGCTTCCCGGCCGGCGGCCACGGCGCCGATGGCGATCCAGGGACCGGTTTCGACGTCGCCGCCGGCAAAGACGCCCTCGCGGGAGGTGGCCTTGGTGACCGGGTCGGCCTCGATGAGGCCCCGGGGGGTCAGCTTGATGGCGTCGGCCTCGGTGATGAACTTCAGGTCGGTCTTCTGGCCGATGGCCATGATGACCACGTCGGCGTCCCGGGCCTGGGTTTTATCGTCAAAATAGGTGGGGGAGAACCGGCCCTGCTCGTCGAAGACCCGTTCCACCGCCCTGAGGGTGATACCGGTGACCTTGCCGCCGGCGGCGTTGATTTCTTTGACGCCCCAGCGGTTGACGACGGTAACGCCCTCATGCTCGGCCTCTTCCACTTCCCAGGAGGAGGCGGGGATTTCTTCACGCGATTCCAGGCAGATGAGGGTAATGTCACCCCCCTGGCGCCGGGCGGTGCGGGCCACGTCCATGGCGACATTGCCGCCGCCGATGACCAGCACTTTTTTCTTGGCGAAGTCAAACTTCTGACCCAAGGCCGAATCTTTCAGGTATTCCACGCCCCAGAGCACGCCCTGGGCCTCGGAGCCCGGCACCGGCAGGCGGATGGAATCCTGGGCCCCGACGCCCAGAAAGACGGCGCTGAAACCGTCCCGGGTGAGGAGGTCGTTGATGGTGCGGTCGCCGCCGATGGGGGAGTTGCAGTGAATCTCGACCCCGCAGCGCTTGATGTAATCCACTTCGCGATCCAGGACTTCCCGGGGCAGGCGGTAGGCCGGGATGCCGTAGCGCAGCCAGCCGCCGGTTTCGGGGGCGGCCTCGAAGATCACGGCCTTGTAGCCCTGGAGGGCCAGATGGTAGGCGCAGCTCAGACCCGAGGGGCCGGCGCCGACGATGGCCACGGACTGGCTTTGGGCGGGGACCTCGGGCACCGGCATGGCGCTCCAGTCGACGTTGTCGGCCACGAAGCGTTTCAGGTTGCAGATGGCGATGGGCTCATCGACTTCCTGGCGGCGGCAGTCGGTCTCACAGGGGTGGGGACAGATGCGGCCGATGGTGCCGGGCAGGGGCAGGCGATCCATAATCAGGGCCAGGGCCTCGGGATATTTGTGCTCCTTGATGAGCTGGACGTAGCCCTGGGCGCTGAGATTGGCCGGACAGGCGCGGACGCAGGGGGCCCGGTCGGCTTTTTTGATGGCGAAGGTGGCGGGAATGGCCTGGGGATAGAGGCGGTAAACCGCCTTGCCTTCGGCCAGCCCGAGGTTGAAATCGTCGGGGACCCGGACGGGGCAGACTTCGGCGCAGGTGCCGCAGCCGGTGCATTTGCTGGGGTCGATGTACCGGGGTTCCTTCTCGACGCTGACGGTAAAATTCCCCGGGACCCCGCTGATGCTCTTGGCTTCGGAAAGGGTGTGAATCTGGATGTTGAGGTGCCGGCCGCATTCCACCAATTTGGGGGAGATGATGCACATGGAGCAGTCATTGGTGGGGAAGGTCTTGTCCAACTGGGCCATGACCCCGCCGATGGCCGACTTCTTTTCGACTAAATGGACATAGAAACCAGCATTCGCCAGGTCCAGGGCGGCCTGCACCCCGGCGATCCCGGCGCCTATCACCATAACCTGACCTACTGGACCTCTTGTTTCGGCTGCCATAAAAGTACCTTCCGTTTACTCAGAATATTTGTAGAACGAATTTCGTGCAGATATTGTGAAATTACCCACTAAGTACATCCTAAAAAATTAAATTCAAGAAGTCAAGAGAGAATGGAAAGAGAAAAACTGGGCTGGGCGGCGGTTTACGCGGGGGCCGCGGCCTGGATTGGAGCCGGGAAATGCGGGCTATTACGCCATTCGGGCCGGAGGGACCGGGGAAAAAAGTAGCGCGGCGCGGCGCCGGATGAGGCAAAAAAGGGCGGGGGCGGGCCGCGGGGGAATCCCGGCTGCGGCAAGGCCCCATGGGGCCTGCGGGACCACAGGGGTAACTCATGGGTATTCTTGATAAATTCAGGGTTTAGCGAGATAATTTGTGTTATCGCCGGGTTGGGGTAGACGCGGTTAAGGCCGGGCGAGAAGACTGAGTCAGATTTAAGGCTTTTCCAACGGGGAAATCAGTAGATTTACCAATATATTTCATGGGCGAAATGAGTAAACTACCTATCAAGCAGACGTTAATCCTCTGGCAGACAACCGAAAGTCAAAACAGATAACATGGAACAAGATTCCGAGGGGTTAAGGGAAAGAGCCATGCCGACTGACGCAAGCAGGGCACAGTTGTGGAGCATTGGGGGCGGTAAAGGGGGGATCGGCAAGAGTCTGGTCACCCTGGGACTGGGGGTCTCCCTGGCGCGCCTGGGCAAGAGAGTCATCCTGATCGACGGCGACTTGGGCGGGGCCAATTTGCATACCCTGATGGGGGTGCGTTACCCGCACGTCGGCCTGGAGCATTTTCTGAACAAGAAAGTGGCCCGGCTGGAAGATACCATCATTGAAACCCCGGTGGAGGGGATCGGCCTGATCTGCGGCGCCGATAACCTGCTGGGGTCGGCCAACCCCAGTTACGACCAAAAAATGAGACTCCTCAATGAGATCGAGGCATTGCCGGCCGAGTATGTGCTGATGGACCTGGGGGCCGGCACCTCCTTCAATACGCTGGATTTTTTTAACTATGCCGGGGGAAAAATTACCTTGTTCACCTCCCAGGCCCCCTCTCTGGTGAATGCCTATGGCTTCATCAAGAGCGCCTTATACCGGAAATTGTATCAACATTTCGCCGGGGATGATGAAGTCCTTAAACTCATCTACCGGGGCGGAGAAGGCGGGGGCGAACACGGCATCAACTCCATGCGGGACCTGTTAAACCATTTTGAGGCTGCCGACCCGGAGAGACATGCCCGGATGAGCCAGGTGTTGCGGGATTTCCATCTGTTTCTGGTGATCAATATGGTGAAGAGCCCCGCGGACCTGAAATATGCCGAAATTATCGGGGCGCTGTGCCAGGATAGCTTGTGCATCGAGCCAGAAATCATGGGGCACGTCCCCTTTGATTCCGGGGTCGAGCCGTCAATCAGCCAGACGATGCCTTTCCCCCTGTACCACAAGAAGAGCAGGGCCATGGTGGGGTTGGACCAGGCCGCCTTGAGACTGGTGCATGAGACGAGGGGACTATGAGCGGTCCCACGGTGGGGAAAACGCAATCGGGCCCCAAGCAAGCACCGCCTCTGGCCATAGTGGAGCGCACCATCCCCATAGTTTTGGGGCGCTATCAGGTGAGGGTGAAGAATAAGGGAAGGGATATTTATCTGGAAGATTTCATAAAGGAAGGACTGAAGAGGAAGAATCTGGCCTTTGGCCGATTCTATCTGATGGACGAGCAGCCATGGGGACTCCACTTTGCTCCGACCCTGGAACAGGCGATTGATTGGTTCAGAGGCAAGAACAATCCCCGGGACGGCTACTTATCCATTGCCTGGGGACAATATCTTACCTATATGTGCGGTTTTTGCGAGGATCAAAACACTGAGCCCCTGCAGGTGACCACCGTTGAAAAAGTGGGGTTAGTCGGTGATTTTCCGTTTCCCTGGAAAATAGACGGGTGGCGGGTGAGCGAAATTGAAACCGATAAAATGGGCAAGGGCAACCCCAGTAAGATCATCGGATTGCACAAGACCTACCCGATTATAAAATGGCACACCAAAAAAGATAAATATATCTGCCGGCGCTGCGCGGACCGATTTAAAGAAATCGATCAGGAAGAAAAAATGGCGGGGTATGCTATTTTTTGATGGGATTGATACGCCTGAAATTTAGTTCGGCTGCCTGATTTACGCGGCGCGGCAGCAGTGCAATAATGAATTACCTTACCAGCCTGAGGATCTCCTAGCGCATTCCCCTGCGGTTCCTGCTGCACCGAGCTCTTGGCATCCCCTTTGCCGTATTTTTCATCTTTCCCATCAGGGTTGATCGACGTGCGGCGGGACCGGGTGGTTTACCAGGGGCCGGGCCGATGCCTTTGGGGCCACGGGAAGGGGAGAGGCCTTGATGGCGGTGAGGAGCTTGGCCCGCTTAATGGCTTCTTTCTTGTCCGGCTTTAAAGGAATAGTCAGGATGACGCTGGTGGCCTGCCCGGGAATTGAGTCGATCTGCATGTGGCCGCCGAAATAGTTCAAGCGTTCCCGGATGCTGAAGAGGCCGAACCCGGCCATTTTCCCCGAAGGGGCGGAGAGCTTATCGGGAGCAAAGCCGGCGCCATTATCCTCGACAGCGACGCGCAACTGGTCGCCGTCCCGGCGCATGGAGACCGCGGCGCGGCTTGCCTGGGCGTGATTGAGCACGTTGAAGAGCAATTCCTGGACCGACCGGAAGAGGAGGGCCCGGACTTCGTGGTCCAGATCTTTGGATTGTCCGTCATCCTCCACTCGGACCACGAGGCCATACTGCTGCTGCATATGCTCGGACAGCCAGTCAACGGCGGACTCGAAGCCCAGGTCATAGAGGATGGGGGGGCTGAGTTCGAAGATTAACGACCGGGTATGGCGGATAGATTCCTCAATCAGCCCCTGGACTTCCGCCACGGGCTTGACCAGGCTGCGGCGGAGCTTCGATTCCTGGAGGTCCTCGAACTTGGCCTTGGCCACCATGAGCAATTGGGCGATGTGATCGTGGAGCACGGTGGCCAACTGGCGGCGCTCCTGTTCTTCGGTCAAGGAGAGCTCCGAGGCCAGGGACTGCAGCTGTTTCTGGTAGGTGCGGATCTTTTCTTCGCTTTCCCGCCGTTCGGTAATGTCCTCGAACAGGACGATGGCAAATTGGGGTTTGCCGCCCGGGTCCCGCACGAAGGAGATGGATTGCCGCCCCCAGCCGATCCAGCCGTCTTTACGGATATAGCGGGTCTCGACCTGGCAAACATCCTTTTGTCCGGCCAGCAATTGGTGAAAGATCTTCCGGTTTGCCTCGGCATTCTCCGGGGGGTTGATTCGGGTGAACTCCAGGCCGCGCAATTCTTCGGGACTATAACCCAGCATGGCCAAAAGCGCCGGGTTGCCTTCGATGATGTGGCCTTTCTGGTCAATGAGCGCGATGCCGAAGGCGGCTTCCCGGATGATGGTGCGCAGGCGTGACTCACTTTCCAACAGGGCCTTCTCCACACGGCGCCGTTCGGCAATTTCCAGGCGCATTTCTTCGTTGGTCTTTTGCAGTTTAAGGGTCTGGGCTCCGACCCTTTCCCCCAAATCGACGTTTTCCCGGTAAAAGTCCTGGATGAGGGTCTGGTACTTCGCCAATATCAGGCAGGCGCAGATGGTTGCCAGGGTGCAGCCCAAAATGCTCAGGTAGATATTCGAATGGGCAGACCCGGAATAAGGGAAGATCAGGTTTCGGAAGATATGGAATAGGGAGAGGGCAACGATTACCTGCAAGCTGATCATAATCAACCGGGTAATCCAGACACTGACTGCGTCTGAGTCAATTTTGGCGTTTTTGCAGGAGGCCTCGGGAGCCGGTGACCCCCCACACAGTTTCGTCAGATTCATGAATCCACATCCTCGCCGGGTGCAAAGAATTTACCGGTGGCAACTCCCCTGGAGCTTGAGGCGGCCGCCTTGGCACCACAGGGGCATGAAATAAGCTTGGAACCCAAAATTTACCATCCCTCCGGTTGCAACAGGGATACGTTCACGTACTCTTAAAAAGTCATCGATGACCGTTCAACAGACGGGGTGGCGTGAGATTTTCAAACCGGCCACGAGCATCTGATATCCCTCTAGACCTCTTCTCAGAGGTTGGATTTATATTAGCGTTAGGATGAGTTCATCATTTTATAACTTTGCCAACTGATAGGTTTGGTCTGAGTCCATATATTTTTTTATCGTATCGCACCATTCCGGTCCCTTAGTAGGCACCATGGGCATTAATAATGTTATTTTGGTTCCTTCGGATTCATTGGATTCAATTATCATACTGCCACCGGAATATTCTAAGCGTTCGCCAATACTAAATAAGCCAAAGCCTTTAATTTTGTGGTGTTTATGGTGAATTGAATTAACATTGAACCCTATGCCATTATCTTCCACTAAAATACGCAGGTCGTTGCAGGCTCGCTGAATGGATATTTTCGCAGAAGTTGCTTGCGCATGTTTAACGATGTTGAATAACAGCTCCTTCACCGCTTGAAACAAAATAACATTTCCTTCGATCTTCAGAGGCTTAGGCTGCTCATCCTTGGTCACCTGAATTTTCAGGTTATGCTCCTGGGCGAAATGTTCCGCCAACCATTCTATGGCCTCCTCAAGGCCTAAATCGTAGAGCACGGGAGGGCTGAGTTCGAACATTAAGGATCGGATGCTTCTGATGGTTTGTCCGATAAGTGTCCTGATCTCCTGAACGAGAGGGTCACAAGTATTTGCCGAGAGCCTTTCATGCAGCTCATCAATCTTGATGCCAATCAAGGTGAGCACCTGGCCCACGTGGTCATGGAGATTGGTGGCAATATCGCGCCGTTCGCGTTCTTCGATGAGAGATAATTCGGAGGTCAAAGATTGGAGTTGCCTCTGGTAGTTGACAATTTTCTCTTCAGTCTGCTGTTTATTGGTAATATCTTCGACCATAGCAATAACAAATTGGGGTTGTCCTTCGGCGTTCCGCACAATGGAAGCAGAAAGCGAACCCCATACTTCCCGAAATTCCCGGTGTATATAACGAGTATCGATTCGATAAATATCGCTGGAGCCGTTGATCAATTCTTGAAATTTATTTTTGTACTGCGCAATATCATTAGGGTGGATGGCTTGAACAAACAGGACGCCACTTAACTCATCTTCGCCATAACCAAGCATATTTTGCAGGGCAGGATTGCACTCGAGTATCCAGCCTTCTTTGTCAAGTAATGCTATGCCTGTAGGTGCATTTTTAATTATAGCCCTGATCTGTTCTTCGCTTTCCATCAGGGCCTTTTCGATTTTCTTTCGATCAGCAATTTCCAGTTGCATTTCTTTGTTGGATTTATGGATTTCGCTTAGAGCTTTCTTTAGTTCTTTTTCAATGGTATTTTTTTCTTTGATGATAATATAATTGTTTGATAACTTTTTGGTCAAATGATAGGATATGAATGAAACACCAAACGCAGAAATTATTAGCATTATTGTGTAATTAATGAATATATGATAATTTCCATATATTGATTTTGCCGCTATATCCACAACCGATAGAAATACGATATTCAATATTGCCAGCAGTAGTATAGTAAGGGCGGGGAATATAATTTTAGATTTGATAAACATAGGGTATTTGGTCTTTCGAGGCCTTATGGGTATTTAGTACTGCCCAAATTTTCCCCGCATCATCACCAGGATATGGCAGGATTGGTTTAATTAATAAACCTCATACGCGGTATAAATTAAATAGGGGGAATCAATGATTTCCTGGTGCAAAAACCCTGAAATTCATATCAGGGTTTATATTCCCGGCCTGCCGGCAAGGGCCTGGGGCCCATGGCCGGCTTGAGGCTCCCGGCTAGCAACGTTTTGGCTCTCGGGGGGTTCCGCCAGGGGTTCGAGATCAGCGGCTGGAGCGGCGGTTAGGTTTCAGGCCCGGGAGGTTAAGAGATCATGGGGCGGTCAGGCCTTCCCGGAGGGCGTATTTGGTCAGCTCGGCGATACTCCTGAGCTTTAATTTCGCCATGAGCTGGGCCCGATGAGATTCTACGGTCTTGATACTGATGTGGAGGCTCTCGGCGATGCGGTGGGAACTCTCACCCCCGGCAAGCAGCCGTAGGACTTCCCGCTCTCTGGGAGACGGGTCGTGCACAGCTGATGGGTCCTTGGCGGCGGCAGAGGCACGGTAGTCCTGGACCAAGATTTCGGCGACTTCGTTGCTCAGGTAGATGCGGTTGGACACCACCACCCGGATGGCCTCGACCACGTCTTTCGTGGCGCAATCCTTGAGCAGGTAGCCCTTGGCCCCGGCCTTGAGCATCTCCAAGACATAACGGCGGTCGTCATGCATGGAGAGGACTATAATTTTGATGGCGGGGAACTCAGCGACAATGAGGCGAGTGGCCTCGATACCATTGAGCTCCGGCATGGCCACGTCCATGATGATCACATCCGGAGCCAATTCCCGGGCCAGGCGCACCGCGGTCCGCCCTTCAGCGGCTTCCCCCACCACCCTGACCCAGGGCTCCCTGGACAGTAAGGAACGGAGACCTTCCCGCACAATCTGGTGATCGTCGGCAATGAGGATAGCGGGGTTCACGATATGCATTTAGGATATCACCTGGCTATTAATCAAGGCCGCTTGCCGCGCCAGCCGCCCGGAGCTTGGGGCGGGCCGTGAAATTCGCCCGTCGATGGCCGGGGTCCCATCAATCATGACTGGGAGGATTGCAGGTGGGGCAGGGAATATACCCCTTGGCCCGGGCTTCCTTCACGGAGGAGAAGGTGCGGTGCGGGTAGTGGTTGATGCCCGCGGCCCACTTGCAGTTAGGATAATGGTATTTGTTGGAAGAAACGAAGCCCACATATTTGACCGGGGCGGCAGCCTGGGCCGGTTTGGCGGCAGCAGGCGCGGCCACGGATTTGGGATCGCCGGCCGGCGCCAGGGGGTTGGCCGCCAGGGGGCCATGCACTCCGGCAACCGCCGCAGGGGTTTGGGCCTCATGGCCTTTGGCCACGGCCTCTCCGGCGAGGGGCTGGGGAGAACCAACCTGGGGCGAGGCGGTGAGGATGGCGGCCTGATGGGAGAGGTTGGCCCGGATGATCAGGAAGGTGGAGGCCCCAAGCACCAACAGCATTACCGTCATGAACAGCGAGCCCAGGGTGACAATTTTGCGGTTTTGCCTTTCAAGCTTGTCCAGCCGGTCCATTATCTGGACATCGCGATTGAGGTTTCCCACCTTTTGCAGGATGCGGTCCGCTTCCCCAGCGGAGACGACGGCTTTAGAGGGCGGGGGATCCGCCGGGGGTCCCGAGGGATCGGAACCTTTCCGGATATCAGGGTCTGCCGAAAATGGCGCTGCCGGTGAAGGCGGCGTTTCGGACCGAGCAGGTTCTTTTGGGAGCGTTGGGCTCTCAAGCAGCTGATCCAATTTGCTATCAACCCGCGCCAGTCTATCCATTAAATTTCCGCTCGGCTGACTATCGGACATTTTCCGTTTCCTTTGGCCCAAGGCAAAGCCAGAATCATGAACCCTGAATAAACGAGCAACCATATTCTCCGGCTAATGCGCCGATAGTCTCTCCGGCGCCTGATGCAACCGACCGGTCCCCTGAGACAGGGGGATATGGCCGGCCACCTTAAAAAGCTTCAAGGCACAAGCAATCATCAAACATATTGCCAGAATATAATCTCGCAAAGGCATTGACGACGGAGGTATCGTAAAGGATCCCTTTATTTACGTGGATTTCCCGCAAAGCCGGCTCAATCCCCAGGGAGAGTCTATACGGACGATGGGAAGCGATGGCCTCGACCACATCCGCGACTCCCAAAATTTTCGCTTCCAGCAGAATATCTCCGCCGGTCAAGCCGAATGGGTAGCCGGACCCATTTATTCTTTCATGATGCTGCATGATGGTCAAGAAGGTGCGGGTTGGCAGAGTGAGCGGTTTCAACAGATGGACGCCGGTCACGGGGTGGCGCCGGATGGTGGCCATTTCACGACCGGACAATTTCCCCGGCTTGGATAAGATGCCGAGGGGGACCGAAATTTTTCCGAAATCATGCAGTCTCGCAGCCATCTCCAGGTTGCCGATTTGGCGCTCTTCCAGTCCCATCTCCCGGGCCAGGGCCAAGGATATCCGGGCGACCCGCTGCTGATGGCCAACGGTGTAAGGATCCTGGACGGCCATGGCAGACTCAAGCAGTTCAACGATGGGATCCATGTTTTCCTCCTCAACTGAACGCCAGAGGCATAAAAAGCTCTTTAAATGGAGTCATCCTTCTTATCGCGCCTGGATTTCCGCCGCAGGCCGATCAACCCCAGCAACCCGGTGCCCAGGAGCAGAACGGTGGGGGGGAGGGGGGCGTGGGTTAATTCGCTTGCGGACCAGACTCCGCCAGTTGAAATGGTGATGAGTTCCCCGCCGACGAAGGTGGTGCCGTTAAAGAGCAGCCATTCAAAGGTGACACCGGTGTCCGTCGGCGATGTGGCGGTGGTGGTAAACCAAAAATCTCCACTCTGGCTCACGTCGTAGAGCGCTCCGGGGGCCGGGGCGGAAGCCTCGGCGATCTGCGGGGTCACCAAGGTCGCGGTCCAGTCCGGGGCCGACGACAAGCCAGTTAAACCCGTGCCGACCCACGTGGCGCCGGGAGTCACCAAAATGGCCTCGACCATATTGAAGGTTTGGAGTGTGGCCGGAGTCCCATAGAGTCCGTTCTCATACCAGGTTTGGGTGTAGGTATAGTCGGCCGAGGCCACCCCCGGCAGGCAGATAACCGTCGCGAGGGCCAGAATTACGAGAGATTTACCTAAGGTTTTCATTGTGTTACTCCATCGATTGCGGCATAAAAAAAGCCTGGTCACCTGTTAGAGTCCCAGGCAACCCGGCTATCTCATGTCTATGAGACCCGTGGCTTTCCGTCCCCGCCTCGCAACGGGTTTGGCTTTATCGGGTATGAAATTTACAGTGGTTGGAAAAGATTTTTACTTTAAGCTTTAACCTTGCCTCCTTGGTTAGCTTGCCCGTCGCAAAATCAGCGATTTTTTTTGGTCCGGCGGGCAAGGCGTTTCGATTTATGCTCAATGTGCCTTTCTTTTAATATGGTTTTGGCGGCGAGAAAATCGGGAGAATTGCCGATTTTGGGGGGGGAGAAACCCTGATTCTGGCCTTCAAAGCAAGAAGAGCACCCCGGGAATCAGGCAGGGGGCGGGGTAAACGAGGGGTCGAGAAGAGGATCGGCGGCGGCGTTGGCGTGGTCAGGGGGGGAGGATTTCAGGAAGGTGGTGCAGGGCTGAGGGGGGTTTCTTTATATAGGGGCAACTTGGAATCAGACGGAAAGGGCAAAAAAACAGACAAGGTCCGCCAAACAAAAATCCGGTTGAAAATCAACCGGATTTCTTCATAAAGTTGGGGCGGCGTCCATTAAACTGATGACATAAGTATTTGAAATAGCACAATCCTCATTATAGAACAAAACCATCAAACCCCCAAAAATACCCCCAAAACAAAAAATGTCACCTTTTTTATGTGATCACTACGATTCTATCTGATGGGCACCTCAATCCAGGCCATCTCCGAAGAAAACGTCGCAAACAGGACGGGGAGAAAGCAAGCTTGGAGTCTACCGTGACTGAACAGAAGCAACCTTAAGCAGCTCTTACACGAAGACAGATGCCGTTCGCGCTGCATATTAACCGGAGAAAGTCCTTAGCACAAGCTATGATATGAAGAGCAGCTATTATTTTTAAGCACCTTCTGGGCGCAAAAAGCAAAATTGGCTTATGTACGATAAGCTCAAAGCTTTTCACAAGGGATTGATAGATCAGAACCTCGTATTTTTATTCCCGCTTCCATGCCCACTTTTTGCTTCTTTCCTACACATCCATCCCAGACGAACGCAACTTTTTGCAAACCGCCTCGGCGATTTCGTCAGCATCTGTTGGCACCGTTTTTTGTGGCGAAGCCAAATTGCGTATTATTTCCCCCTGGCGCTGGCATGCAACCTCGCCATAGCTCAGAAATGTCGTCAAAACTTTCTCATGCCCAAGATTCTGGCTCCATGCCTTGAACTGTTCGGGGGTTTTACAGAGATCCTGGCCCAGTTGGACTAAGGTATTTCTGAAGCTATGTGGATTAAAATACGGCAGGCCAGCACGATTAAAGGCTTCGCGAAAAATCGTACGAATGGGCGTGGCATTGCTCCAGTGATCCCGAGTCAACCCTGCTGCTTCAAATTGGCGAGTAGCCCCAAGCCTAATGCGCGTAGTCGGGAATAGTGGATCATCATTGCCCCACAACTTTTCATCCCGTAGATATGACACCCACCCTGCCACAATTTCACGCACTTCATCACCTACCGGAAAGAAGAAGGTATTGAAGGTCTTGCTAAATTTCGTCTTAACTTCCCTGGCGTCCTGATTGATGCTGTTTGTGATGAGATCGACATGCTTCAGTTTTATCGAGGCAGTGGCCCTGTCCCTGGCTCCTGTCAGCAGCGTGAATGCCACAAGAGCGCGATTCCGGCGCTCAATTTCATTGCCCACCGGCATTTTACTGAGGACATGCTTGATCTGTTCCAGGGTCGGAAACTTTTGTTGCCTTTTGGCAGTAGCGATCCGGGTATCCTTGTCAGACAGATTGAAATACTCAGCATCAGCATACTGGACCCGGGACTTGTAGCCCGGCTGCCACGCCAGCCACTGGAAAAATCGTTTGAGCTGCGTGAGTGTCGCATGTAAGGTCGCCTTGCTTAATTTCTCCCCGGACTGCTGACCCTTTTGCTCGGCGAGGTACCTTTTGAAGGCAACAGCTTGCTGTAAGTGAAATGTCTTGAAATCACGATACCTGGTATAAGCCTCGAAGCGACTCAAAGACTTCGCCACTGCGTCGATCATCGGCTCACCGTGACGTTTGGCTTCCTTTAGATAAGCGAAGTACTTGCGCTTGATCCGTTCATTGACTGGATTATGCTTTTTCATGGTTCTATGTCGCCTATCATTAGTCACTGTTTACGGTGGGGTTGGCACTCTCAATTAGTTGGTGTACCTTCTCCGGAAAGCTGATATCCATTTTGCCGCGGATTTGCTCGATTTTGACCAGGCTGACGTGCCGGTTCATGATGGCATCGCAGTCTGGGCAAATGGCGACGAGGTTGCCGAATTTCTCGGTGATTGGGGAGTATTCCGCCATGTCGCCGGCAGGCGATTTCGGAGCGCGGCACCGGACGCAATAGAGTTCTCCCGGCTTGCAAGTCTGCTTGTTTTTTACACGGCGGGCCTGGAGAAACGCCCCCAGGACATGACCGAGAATCAGCATGGGACGATTATCATCGATGGTGGCGAGCCCGCCCTTTACCCAGCAGCGCACGGTATTTTTATGAATGCCGAACAACT
>JBKQVS010000128.1:0-17222 GCA_052139855.1 Desulfobaccales bacterium | reverse complement strand
CGCGTCGCAGACGTCCATCCACGCTAGATCAAGCTGAATATAATCGTCCCAGGTCATTACAATGCCTGTGCGATGCTGGACTGGCACTGTTCAAGCTGGGGCATGCCCCATTTATTCCTCACCTGACACACTACGTGGATCTGCAGGCTGAATCCTGCTCCATTCGGCACATAAGTGCGCTATTCTTCCCGTCAGAGCCGTCTTAATCTTTGAAAGCTCGCTCGCCGGACAACCATAATTCTCTCGCAATTCCGGCGGTCCTTCGGGACAATTGAGTTCGAAGACGGCTTCACAGCCGCCTATAACATGCACGTGGCCCGGTCTGTGATCGTTCGAGTAAATCACCACACGACGTCCGCCAACCCTGTCAACAGTTGACATTATAGCATAAACCTAACCGCTTGGGTTATTTTTTTCAAGTATTCAAAGTCAAATTAATACAAATTAACCGGCTATGGACAAAATATTTTGTCCATTCATCGAGAAAATAACGCGTTGAACCCTGAAGCCAGTGCGCTACCGATTTCCATTATGCAGCCATGGGGATTCGAGACAAAATAGCACTAATTGTCCAGTTTTACAAAAGCGATATCTATCCCCTGTCTTTTCCTATTGGCCGTGAACAGGGTGGGGCCAGGCGCATAAATGCAGTTACCGACCCCTGACCCCTGGTCCCAAATCCCTGACCCCTATTTTCTTTCCCTTCGCCCCGAATCCGGCTATAATCCCACACCATGAACAAGCGCACTAGCCTGTCGCATGTTTTCGCGGCGATTCTCTCCGGCCTGCTGGTGGCGGCGGCCTTTCCCAAGTGGGACCAGACCTGGCTGTTGGTCTGCGCCCTGGTCCCGCTCCTCTGGGCCCTGAAGGGGAAATCCCTGCAAGCGGCCTTCTGGCTGGGGCTGGTGTCGGGCCTGGCCCACTACGTAGCCCTGCTCTACTGGATCGTCTTTGTCACCCACGTCTTCGGGAAGCTGCCGCTGATTGCGGCCATCGGCATCCTGCTGGTGCTGGCCGGGTATCTCTGTCTGTACCGGGCGGTCTGGGGCCTGGGGGTGGCCTGGGGCGCGGCCCGGGGCCTCAGCCTGCTCTGGTGGGCCCCAGTCCTCTGGGTGACCCTGGAGATGGGGCAGACCTACATCATCAGCGGCTTCCCCTGGGACCCGCTGGGCAACGGCCTCTTCCTGCACCCGGTGCTGCTGCAGCTGGCGGATATCACCGGGGTGTACGGCCTGTCGTTCCTGGTGGTCCTGGTGAACGTCAGCGTCTATCTGCTGTTTTTCCCGCCCCGGGGCCGGCGCCTGCTCATCTCCCAGGCGGTAGCCGTCGGCCTGATTGTCGCCCTGTGGATCGGTTACGGCTATTACCGGCTGGGGGAGATGGCGGCGCTCAGCGCGGCCAGCCCCAAGATCAAGGTGGCGGTGTGCCAGGGCAACATCAAGCAGGGCGAGAAGTGGAAGAAGGAGATGGTCCAGACCACCCTCGCCCGCTATGCGGAGTTGACGCAGAAGGTCCAAGGGGCCCGGCTGATCATCTGGCCGGAGACCGCGGCGCCGTTCTTTTATCTGCGGACCCCGGATTTGGCGGCGGAGGTGCAGAAGATCGCCAAGGACAGCGGGGCCTACCTGCTGTTCGGCAGCCCGGCGTATGAGCTGACCGGGGAGGGCGAGCGTTATTTCAACCGGGCGTATCTGTTGAACCCCGAGGCTGAGACCATCGGCTCCTACGACAAGGCCCATCTGGTGCCCTACGGCGAGTATGTGCCGCTGCGGCGCTTTTTCCCCTTTATCGGCAAGATGGTGCCCATGGTGGGCGACTTTGCCGAAGGGCCGGTGGGGGCCACGGTGTCCCTGCCCGAGGGGGCGATGGGGGTCCTGGTGTGCTACGAGTCCATCTTTCCCAATCTGGCCCGGGCCCAGGTGGCCAACGGGGCGCGCCTGTTGGTGAACATCACAAACGACGCCTGGTTCGGCAAGACCGCGGCGGCTTACCAGCACCTGTCCATGGCGGTGCTGCGGGCGGTGGAGAACCACGTCTGCCTGGCCCGGGCCGCCAACACCGGGATTTCCGCCTTCATCGACGGGTCCGGCCGCTTCCTGTGGACCTCGGAAATCGACGTGCCCGAGGCCCACGCCCTGGAGCTGGCCTGGCTGCCCGGCGGCAGCCTCTACACCCGGATCGGCGACGTCTTTGCCTGGGGCTGCATCGTCATCGCCGGCCTGGGGCTGATCCTGGCCCGGCGGCGCTTGCATTAGCGGCTTTTTCATGCAAAGATACTCAACCACGCGGAATAAAATGCCGAGCAGGTTATCGGGGAATAAACGAATTGTGGGAAGGCCTTAACGAAAGGAGGCGCATGTGCGACGGATAGTGGGTTACTCAAAAACTGCCAGATATCTCCTGGCCCTGGGGCTGTTCTTGCCGCTGTTGGCGCCGACCGCCGGCTGGGGCCAGCTGACTCTGCCCGGGCTGCTGGGCGGCACCCCGGTGCAGCAGACAAAAAGCGACGAAGTGGCGCTGGCCGGTAAGGGCTTCACTCCGGAGGTGGAGACCGGTTACCGCGCCAAGCACCCGGAGATGAATTTCGCCCAGGTGGACACCATTGAGACTTTTAAAGTGGACCCGGCCACCCTGCAGACCTTTATCAAGGAAGGAGACCTGAAGCCATGAGACGCGAAGCCTGGTTGGCTTTATTAACCCTGGTAACCTTCGTAGTGGGGGGCTGCGGCGGCACGTCCGCCATAATACCCGCGGCCGCCGTTGCCGTCAAGGGCGCGACCAAGGCCTCGGAGGCTTCCCGGCCCATCACCGATTCCGAGGAATACTATGTGGGCCGGGCGGTGGCGGCCCAGATTCTCGGCCGGTATAAACTGGACCAGAACCAGAAGCTGACGGAATACGTCAATGAAGTGGGGAACACGGTGGCCCGGAAATCGGCCCGCCCCAACCCCTTCAAGGGCTATCATTTCGCGGTACTGGATACGGAAGAGCTCAACGCCTTTGCCTGTCCCGGGGGGATTATCTTTGTGACCCGGGGGCTGATCAAGACCTGTCAGAACGAAGACCAACTGGCCGCGGTGCTGGCCCATGAGGTGGGCCACATAGTCCACAAGGACGGCATCAACTCCATCAGCCAGGCCCGCTGGACCCAGGTCTTCACCGCCATGGGCACGGAAGCGGCGCGGCAGTACGGCGGGGTGGCCGGCAACCTGGTGGGCCTGTTCGAAGGCTCCATCGACGACGTCTTCAAGACCATCGTGGTCAACGGCTACAGCCGCCAGGCGGAAGAGAACGCCGACGCGGCGGCGTTGACGGAATTGGCCAAGGCGGGGTACGACCCCAACGCCTTCGTGGTCCTCCTCACCACCATGGAGGCCAAAAGCCATGGCGCCAGCGGCGGCATCTTCAAGACCCACCCGCCCACCAGCGAGCGGCTGGCCAAGGTGAAGGCCAGCGTGGGCCCGAACCCGGCGGAAGCCAAGGGCGAGAAACTGCGCACCGAGCGGTTTAAGAAGATGGTGTCGTAGAGGCGGTAACGCCGGTAGTGAGAAAATTTGGTAAGCCGATCATGTAGGGGCGGGTTTAAAACCCGCCCCTACATTTTTTCCCCCGTTTGGCGGCTCGCCTGGAGGTAGAAGATCACCGGCACTACCACCAGGGAGAAGGCGGTGGAGGCGAAGAGCCCGAAGATGAAGGACCAGGCCAGGCCCGAGAAGATGGGGTCCAGGGTGATGACCCAGGAGCCGAACATGGCCGCCAGGGCCGTGAGCAGGATGGGCCGGAAGCGCACCGCCCCGGAGCGCAGCACCGCCTCCTCCAGCGGATAACCCCGGTCCAGGTGGTGGTGGATGAAGTCGATGAGGATGATGGAGTTGCGCACCACGATGCCCGCCAGGGCGATCATGCCGATCATGGCGGTGGCGGTGAAGTAGATGGGGTTGGCAAAACCCTTCACCGGGGTGGTGAAGAAGAAATTTAAGAGGGCGAAGCCGGGCATCACCCCGATCATGGTCAGCGGTATGGCCACCATGATCACCAGGGGCATGGTGAAGGACGAGGTCTGGAGCACCAGCAGGATGTAGATGCCCACCAGGGCGCCGGCAAAGGCGATGCCCAAATCCCTGAAGACCTGCACCGTGATCTTCCACTCCCCTTCCCCGGCGTAATTGACCCGGTAGCCCGGCGGCGGCGGGGTCTGGTCCGTGTCCGCCATCAGGTCGAGGATGGCGTTCACCGGGCTTCGTCCGGCGGTGTCGCCGGTGACGAAGACCACCCGTTCCAGGTTCTTGCGCATAATGGAGGCGGGGGCCAGGTCGAGGTCGAACCGCCCCAGTTCCTGCAAAGGCACCATGGTCCCCTGAGGATTTTTGAAGTAGAGCTGGCCCAGGCTCAGGGTGGAAGAGCGCCAGGCCGTAGGGCCGCGCAGGAAGATGGACAGGGGCAGGCGTTCCGGGGCCAGATGGACGCGGCCCACGGTCTCGCCGGCCTCGGCCATGGCCAGGCCCCGGGCGATCCGGGCCTGGCTCAAGCCGCTCAAGGCCGCCTTCTGGCGGTCCACCAGGAACCGGAAGCGGGGCTCGGCGGTGGCCACCGTAGTGTCCACGTCCACCACGCCCCTGGTTTTCAGAAAGTTCTCCTTAAGGCGTTCCGCGGCGGTGATGAGGCTGGCGTAGGAGGCCCCGGGCGGCCCATAGACCTCGCCCACCAGGGTCTGCAAGACCGGCGGGCCGGGCGGCACCTCGGCGATCTTGAGGCGGACCTTGTATTTTTTGGCGATCTCCTCCATGGCCGGACGGACCCACAGGGTGACGGCGTGGGAGGCCGCCGACCGCCGCTCCTTTTCCGCCAGGTTGACCCGAATCTGGCCCACCCACGGCCCCTGTATCAGATAGTAGTGCCGCACCAGGCCGTTGAAGTCGATGGGGGCGCCGGCCCCGGCGAAGGTGACCAGGTTGTCCACTTCGGAGACCGTGGTGAGGTAGCGCCCGAAATCCTTCAGGGCCGCCTGGGTCACCTCCAGGGGGCTGTCGTTGGGCAGGTCCGCCACCACCAGGAAATCGTTCTTGTTGTCGAAGGGCAGCATCTTCAGGGGGACCAGGCCGACCACCGGCAGGAGCACCGAGACCGCCAGCAGCCCCACCACCCCCAGGAGGAAGAGGCGGCTTTTGCGGCGGCTGGAAAGAAGCGGCGTCATGATGCGGGTGTAGACCCGGTAGATCCAGGTCTCCTCCAGGACAAAGGGTTTGGCTTCTTTGCCGTAGTCCTTCTTGAGGAAGTGGTAGGCGGCCCAGGGGGTGACGGTGAAGGCGATGGCCAGGCTCATGAGCATGGCCAGAGGCACGTTCAGGGGCATGGGGCGCATGTAGGGGCCCATCATGCCGGTGACGAAGTACAGGGGGATGAAGCTGATGATCACCGTGAAAGTGGCCAGGATGGTGGGGGCCCGGACTTCGTCCACCGCCATCAGGGTGGCCTCCAGGGGCGGATGCTCCCGGAGCTGGAAATGGCGGTGGATGTTCTCTACGTCGATGATGGGGTCGTCCACCAGGAGCCCCAGGGAGAGGATCAGGGCAAAGAGGGTCACCCGATTGATGGTATAGCCGAAGAGCATATTGCCGGTGAGGGTGATGGCCAGGGTCAGGGGCACCGCCAGGGCGACGATGAGGGCCTCGCGCCAGCCCAAAAACAGGGTCAGGAGCACGGTGATGGAGAGCACCGCGATGAGGAGCTCGCGCATGAGCTCGTTGACCTTGTCGTTGGCGGTGGCGCCGTAGTCCCGGGTCACCTTGACCTGGATGTCAGGGGGGATGACCTCTGGCTTTAAGGCGTTGAGCTTGTCGATGATGCCTTGGGCCACGGTGACGGCGTTGGTGCCGGTGCGTTTGGCCACGGCCATGGTGACCGCGGGGTAGAAGCGGCCGCGCTCGTAGCCCGGGGGGAGTTGGTCGGCGGGGCCGAAGGCGATGGTGCTGAGCTCCACCGGCTCTTCGGGGCCGTCGATGACGTCGGCCACGTCCTTGAGATAGACCGGCTTACCCTGGTTGAGGCCCACCAGGAGATTGGCCACCTCGTCGGCGGATTTCAGGAATGGCCCGGCCTCCACCAGGTATTCCCGGTCCTGGCGGGAGAAGCGGCCCGCGGGCAGATTGACGTTGCTCATCTCGATGGCCTGGGCCAGGGCGGCCAGGTCCAGGTGATGCCCGGCCAGGCGGGAGGGGTCGGCCACGACGCGCACCTGGCGCTTGCGCCCGGCCACCACATAGGAGCGGCCGGTGTCGGGGATGCTCTGGAGGCGGTGGAGGAGCTCGTCGGCGACGCGGCGGAGCTGGTAGTCGTCGGCGGTGTTGCTGTAGAGAGTCAAGGTGACGATGGGCACGTCGTTGATGCTCATGGGCTTGACCACCCAGCCGGCCACGCCGGAGGGCACCTGGTCGATATTGGAGAAGACCTTGTTATAGACCTTGAAGAGGCTGGTCTCGAGATTTTCCCCAACCTTGAACTTGGCGGTGACGATGGCGAAGCCGTCTCGGGCCTGGGAATAGAGGTCTTCCAGGCCCTCCATCTCCCAGAGTTTTTTCTCCAGATTGATGACCACCAGGTTTTCCACTTCGGTGGGGGAGGCCCCGGGGAAGCGGATGAGGACGTCCACCATGGGGACCTTGATCTGGGGGTCTTCTTCGCGGGGGGTGTAGAGCAGGGCCATGAGCCCGGCCAGGAGGCTCACCAGGATGATGATGGTGGGGAGCTTGGACAGCAGAAAGACCTTGACCAGGCGGGCGGTGGGGCCGAGATGGAGGTCTTCCGGTTTATTGGCCATGGTTATTCAGACACAAAGATCTTATCGCCGGGCTGGAGGCCCGCCAGGACTTCCATCTGGTCGCCGATCTGGCGGCCCAGTTTTACCTGGCGCAGTTCGGCGGTTTGGTCCCTGGCCACCCGCACCATGGTGAGCTGGCCTACGGTGGCCACCGCGGCCTGGGGGATGAGGATGCCCGGGCTGGAACCCAGGGGCAGAGCCAGGCGGGCGAACATCCCGGGCGTGAGGGCCGGGTGGTTCAGCATGGCGGTGCGCACCTTGAAGGTGCGGCTGCCGGCGGCGCTGATGGGAAAGATTTCGGCGATGGCCAGGCGCGCTTCGAACTTCACCGCGGGCACGGTGACCAGGGCGGCCTCTCCCAGCTTCACCTGATCCCGGTAGCTGTCGTTGACCTCCCCCTCCACCTGGAGGAGGTCGGGGTTATAGAGGGACGCCAGGGCCTGCCCGGGCTGGGCCAGGTCCCCCACCGCCACCCGGCGTTCGGCCACCACCGCGGTGGCGGGGGCCCGGACCACGGTGTAGCCCGTCAGGGTGGCGGCTTCGGAAACCATCGCCCGGGCGGTTTTATAGCGGGCCTCCATGGCCCCGAACTCCTGGGGACTCACCGCGCCTTCTTTGAAGAGAAACTGATAGCGCTGATAGTCGGCGGCGGCCTGCTTGAGCTGCGCCTGGGCCTGGTCCAGCCGGGCCTGAAATTCCCCCGCCGATAGGGTTATCAGGGGGTCGCCCGGCTTGACGCGGGAGCCGGCCTCCACCCAGATTTTGGCCACGCGGCCGGGGACCTGGGACGAGACCTGGGCCAGACTCTTACTGACCACCGCGCCCAGCACCTCCAAATCCCGAGGAATCTCGGTTTCCTGGACGATGAGGACGCGGCCGGCAGGCGGCGGGCCGGCCAGGGGGGTAAGCCCCGGGGCGATTTTGCCGAAGTGGAGCAGGCCCGCCAGCCAGGCCATGAAGAAGAGGGCCACCACCACCAGGGCGCTGAGGCCCCAGATTCTTTTATTGAACGCCATGCCGGTCCTCACTCGTTTCCGTGCACCCATAGAGGGGGTGTACGCCGTTCATTTGAACTCCAAGATCACCGGCTGGTTGCGATAACGGGACTTGCCGATGCTGACCCGGCCCAGTTCAACCGTAATGGCGGCATCGTCCCGGTCTCCCAAAATGACCGGGGTGCGTACCAGGGTCATCAAGATTTGGTCGTAGGGCCCTGTCTCATCCCGGCCGGTGGCGATGGAAGTCCGGAAAAAATAGAGGTCCATGAAAACCCCGGTTCCCCCTCCGGAGTAAAAGGTTTCCACCACATGCAGACCCGGCCGGACCGTCCCCAGCCATTTATAGGCGAAGCCGCTCCCCTGCGGGTCCTTATGCTCAATGGAGACCAAACCGTCCTGGACCTTGAGGTCGGGGTCGTAATATTCGTTGCCGTTCCGGGAGGCCGCCAGCAGGTCGACGGCGATGACGGCAGGGGGCCCGGAATCCGATAAAAACGTCTGAAACTTTTCCACCAGGCGGGGGTGAACGGGTTTACCCTGGATGGTGAAATGGGCGTTGACCTCCTGAAGGAGCCGCGGCGTGAGCGCCGGCGGCCCGGCGGCCGGGGGCTGCTCCGCCCGGGCGTGGCCGGTCCACAGCAAAAAAAGAGACAGGGCCAGCAGCAAGACTTCTTTAGAAGCGTTCTGCATCATTTTTGCTGGTCCGCCACCGGGCCGGAGATGGTGCCCAGGGCCAGGTCCAGGCCAGCCTGGGCCAGGTAGGTGTCGAAGAGGGCCGCCACCCGGCTCAGTTCGGCGTTTTTGGCGGCGTCTTCGGCGCTGAGCAGGTCCACCAGGATGGTGAGGCCGGATTCATAGCGCAGGCGGATGAGGCGTAAGCTCTCCCGGGCCTGGGCCACGGCCTGGTCGGCCACCTGCAGGCAGGCCTGGGCCGTTTTGAGGTTGAGGATGGCCTCGGTCACCTGGTGCCGGACCCGGTCCTCGAGGTCGCGTTGCAGGTCCCGGGCCTGGGCCTCTTTGGCGCGGGTCTCCCGGACCCGGGCCAGGTCGGCCAGGCCATTGAAGAGGTTGAAGTTGAGCAGGGCCATGACGGTGTAGCTGTCGGCGCTGGAGCCGAAGAGGCGCCGCTGGTCCACGTCGTACTCCGCCACCACGTTGAGGCGGGGCAGGTAGTTGAGGCGGGCCTTGGCATATTCCTGCTGGGCCACCCGGGCCGCCAGTTCGAGCTGCTTGAGGTCGGGGCGCTTCGCCTGGGCCGTCTGCTTCAGGTCATCCAGCGTGGGCGGCAGGGGCGCCGGGGCCTTGGGGGCGGGGGCCAGGGGCCGGGCGGCCACCTCCGGGCGGCCCACCACCGTGGCCAGGCCGCTTTTGGCGATCTGGACCTGGCTGACCGCGGTCATCTCCTCCTGGGTGAGCCGGGCCAGGTGCACCTGGGCGGAGAGGACGTCGGAGTGCACCACGGTGCCGGCCTGGAAGCGGGTCTGGGCGATTTTCAGGTGGGCCGCGGCGGTATGGCGGGCCTGCTGCACCACCGCCAGGTTTTCCTGGGCCAACTGGACGCCGAAATAGGCCTGGGTCACCTGGAACAGCAACTGCTGGCGGGCGCTCAGGACGTAGGCGGCGGCCATCTCCCGGCCCAGTCGGGCCTGCTGGTAGCCGAGACGCGCTTCGCCGGCCTGGAACAGGGGCTGGCGCATCACCAGGCCGGTACGGAAGTTGCCGTAGGCATTGGGGTTGTTCAGGTTGTTGAGGAGGAAGTCCTGGCCGGTGAAGACGCGCTGGTTCAACTTGCTCATGAAGACCTGGGAGGGGTTGTCGGAAAAGTTGTAGGTCTCCCGGAAGTTGACGGTGGGGAGGAACCGGGCCCGGGCCTTGGCCAGATCGGCTTCGGCGGTCTCCACGGCCATGCCCGCGGCGGCCAGGGCCGGGTTGTGCTTCAGGGCCAGGAGCATGGCTTCGCTCAGGGTCAGGGGATCAGGAGCAGCCAGGGCCGTCGCACCCCAACCGAGGCAAAGCCATAAGAGGATTAGCGCCCGCCGCCCCATAAAGGTCCTTTGCTCAAAACTGTTGCGGCTATTATAATGGTCATGCCCCCGGGTTACAACCGTGATGGGGGAGAAAAGAAGAATGGTGCAAAATTGCGCCGGGCCCGGCAGGGTTTTCATAAGAGAGGTAACCGATTCGGGGCCCCTGCGGACTTAACAGCATTGGCGCTTTCTGATGCAACAAAGCCACTTGGTCACCGGTGAATTTACTTGCGGGGGCGGTTCTCGAACCGCCCCTACAAAACGAAACAGATATAAGGGTGGTTTACACGGTCCGGGCCGTGTGGTAAAGATGAGAAAGGCAGCGGCACGGTTAAGCCAGATCATCATGGGGCATGAGGCGGCGGAGGAGTCTTTTCCTTGGGCCTGGCCGGGTTGGCCCCGCCACCATGTAACCCCGGGGTTTTGAGCATGCGGACCTTTCAAGAGATCAAGGACAATTACCGGTTCACCGAGCCGGATATGGAGACCTTAAAAGGCCTGTTGCCGGTGGTGGCGCCGCATGCCGAGACGATCGTGTCGGACTTCTACGAGCTGCTCCTCACCATTCCCGACACGGCCAAGTTTCTGCAAGATGCGACCAAGCTGGCCTGGCTCCGGGCCCAGCATCAGCAGTGGCTGCTGGCCCTGTTTCAGGGGCCGTATGACGAGCGCTATTTCCAGCGCCTGCAGCGCATCGGCCACGCGCACGTGCAGATCAAACTCTCGGCCCACTTCGTTTACGTGGGGATGAACCTGATCCGGGGGCATCTGCACCGGATCATCGAGACGGAAGTGGACCCCCGGCAGCGGGAGGCTACCTTCCGGGCGGTGGAAAAGATCCTGGACCTGAACCTGGACATTATCGCCCGGACCTACCATGAAGAAGAGATCCGCCGGGTCTTCCTATCGCAGAAGCTGGACTCCCTGCTGATCCGGTTTTCCCAGCGGTTCACCTTCGGGCTCAACATCCTGCTGGTGGTGGGCCTGTTGGGCCTGTCCTTGGGGGCGGTGGGCCTCATCGTGCAGGACGTGGTACACATCTTCCAGGGGAATCTGGGGCACGGCCTGGTGAGCGCCATGGGCTCGGTGCTGATCCTGTGGGTGGTCATCGAATTGCTGGACATGGAGATCGACCGCCTCCGGGGCGGCGCCTTCAAGCTGCAACTCTTTGTGGGGTTGGCCCTGGTGGCCTTTATCCGCAAGGTGCTGGTGACTTCCCTGGGGGCGCACGACCTGTGGACCGAAGGGCTTTACCTGGCAGGCATCCTGGTGTGCGGCGTGATCTTCTGGCTGGTATCCCGGGTGGAAGGCGCCAACAAGTAATTCTCCGCTTAATCCCCGCAACAACTCCCATAGCACCACCCTCCGGCCGGGTCCCGGCCGGCTCGCATCGAATTAAAGTCGGGACCTGGACTTGTCGATAGAGTTGCAGGGGCGGCGCCTTCAGCGCCCCTACGGGAACTTTTCGGAACCGAAAAGGCGGGAGGCTCATCATTCAAGCCTTTTCTCCGTTTGGGTAAAATTCGGTCAAAGGATTATGAGATGAACGGTGATTTCCGCAATCTGATTAAAAAAGCCATAGGGATTGAGTCAAAAATGGCTGATTTTTATGGGAAAATGGCCACGCAGGCCACAACTCCGGAAACCCGGGAGGTGTTTAAGATTTTGGCCGGTGAGGAGGAAGAGCACCGGGTCTTATTGGCAAACTATCTGGAGGAAGGGACTTTTCCCCAGGTGTCCCCCGTGGGGGAAGCGGATCTGGCGCCGACGCTCAAGGTGGTTGCGTCAATCACCGATGATATGGGTCCCCTGGAGGCCCTGGCGTTCGCGATCAGGTCGGAAGGATATCAGCATCAGTTCTACAAAAAGTTGTCGCTGGCCTATCCGCCCGGCTGGACCCAAAACTTTTTGAAGAGATTAGCGGATATGGAGCTGGTGCATAAAGAGAAAGTCGAGAAATTACACCGGTGGTGGGCTCGATCGCAGGAGCAGCTGATAACCGCACCTTAACGGCTCGTGCTTCAGCCCTGGCCCGGTTCCGGGGTTGAGGGGACGGAGGGGGCGGAGGGGGCGGGGGGAACTCCGGGGGCGGAGGCGGGGGGAGCCGCGGGGGGAAATTCGTCCGCCATTTCCGGGCTATCGGTGAAGCGGTGGGGCAGGCGGATGGTGACCGTGGTGCCCCGGCCCACCTTGCTGGCCAGGGTGATGACCCCCCGGTGTTCGTCGACGATCTGGCGCACGAAGACCATGCCTAAGCCGGTGCCGCCGATCTTGGTGGTATAAAACGGCACAAAAACCTTTTCCACCACTTCCTGGGCCATGCCTCGGCCCGTGTCCTGGATGACCAAGACGGCAAATTGCTGCTCCATGACGGTGCGCACCAGTATGGTGCCGCCCCGGGGGGTGGCCTCCACGGCGTTGCGCACCAGATGGGCCAGGGCCACCTTGAGCAGGTGCTTGTTGAAGCGCCCCAGGAGCGGCTCGGAGCAGAGTTCCGCCACCAGGCTGATGCTCTTGGCTTTGAGCTCCGGGAGCAGGAGGTCGAGGGTGCTCTGGACGATGGTGTTCAAGTCCTCCTGGGCAAAAAACGAGGTCTTTCTCTGGGCCAGGGTTTCGAAGCGTTCCACCATCTGTTCGATGCGCCGGGCCTCCTCGGCGATGGCCGTGGCCCAGGCCCGGCTGGGGTCGTCTTCGTCGGTCTTGCGCAGGAGGCGGTGGCTAAAGCCGCCGATGACGTGGAGGGGATTACGGATGCCGTGGGCCATGCCCAGGGCCATCTCGGACATGGTGCGCTCCATGACCAGGGCTTCCATTTCCCGGTTGAGGGCCAGGATTTCATGGCTGGTTTCTTCGAGATGGTGGTGATCCGCCTCCATGCGGAGGTAAAGCCGCTGAATGCGGTGGAAGAAGAGGGTGATGGCCGCGATGGTGACGTAGACCACGGTGTCGAAGCCGCCGAAAATCCGCTGAATGAGCGCCAGGTTGGGGAGATTCCAGTAAGTAATGAGGTCAAGCAGGGCATGGGAAATCATATGGGTGATGGACAAAATCAAGAAGGCGATGGCCAGCCAGTTGAGGAAGAGCCACAGGGCATTTTCCGGATCCTGATCCACCAGGCGCCGGCTGAGGCGCAGGGAGAGGATATTCAAAATGAGGACGATGAGGGCGCATAGGTATTCCAGAACCCAGAGGGGAGCCAGGGGCAGGGAGATCATTTACTCGGCTCCGACTTGCGGACCAGGGCCTTCAGGCCCAGATAAAACATGAGGAAGGCCGGCACCAGCAGGATGAAGTGGTCGATTTTGGTGATATAGACCAGCCAGGTTTGGAAATCATCCATGGCCAGGCGGCGGCCCCAGCCCTGGCCCAGGATGACGGGATTTTCCAGGGTCCAGTCGGCCCAGTGGCCGATAAAGGCGTCCAGGTTCCAGAAGGCTAAAATCGCCCAGGCCCACACCAGGAGGCGAAAACCGCGAAATTTTTGCAGATTGGCGTGGAAAATTTCATGGATGAAAAAGAGCATGGACAGACAGAAGAGCAGGTGGGCGATCTCGTGGACATAGGAGCCCTGGGTGCCGAATTGGTACCAGGTGACCCATTGGGCCAGACAACACCGAGGCGAGAAGAAGACGAGGACGAAAACCGCAGGGCCAATCTGGGAGATGCGACGCCGCATGGGGTCAGGCCTCACTTGATTCTATTGTGCGCATATTCGGGGGAATTGTCAATCGGAGGCCGATAACTATTTCTGCGGCCGGGGACGCCGGGGCTCGCCGGACCGGGGGTCGGAGTTCAACGGCTTAATCCTGGAGGCCCAGGGCGCGCAGGGCCCTGGGGTCCTTGCGCCAGTTTTTCCAGACCTTGACCCAGAGTTCCAGGAAGACTTTGGCCCCCAGGAGGGCCTCGATTTCGCCCCGGGCCTCGGCGCCGATGGTCTTGAGCATGTGCCCCTGCTTGCCGATGAGGATGCCTTTTTGGGAGTTGCGCTCCACAAAGATGACGGCGCGAATCCGGACCAGATGGGGGCGGCGGCTTTCGTCAAACTCCTCCACCTGCACGGCCACGGCGTGAGGAATCTCTTCGCTGGTGTGGTGCAGGACGCGTTCCCGGATGAGTTCGGCCACCAGGAAGCGCTCGGTGGAATCGGTCTCCTGGTCCGGGGGATAGAGGGGCGGCGACGCGGGCAGGCGGGTGAGGAGCTCGGCGGTCAGTTCGGCCAGGCCGTCACCCGCCAGGGCGCTCAGGGGGATGATGGGCACGCCGGGAAAGAGCTCGTGGTAGGCGCTGATGAGGGGCAGGAGCCGGGGCTTGGCCACGGTGTCGATCTTGTTGATGGCCACGATCAGGGGGCGGTGCAACTCCCGGAGATACGGCAGGAGGACCTGGTCGTCCGGGGCGGGCAGGCGGGGCTCCACCAGCCAGACTACCACGTCAGCTTCGGAAAGGGCATTGAGGGCCGCGGCGACCAGGGAGGTATTCAGCGCCCCCTTGGGGTCGAGCACCCCCGGGGTGTCCAGGAAGAGGAGCTGGCCCTCGGGGTGATTGACGATGCCCAGGAGGCGGTGCCGGGTGGTCTGGGGCTTGGGCGAGGTGATGGCGAGCTTATCCCCCACCAGGCGGTTCAGGAGGGTGGACTTGCCGACGTTGGGGAAGCCGATGAGGGCGATGAAACCGCATTTGTAGTCTTCAGACATTTTATCAATATATCAATATTTTCCCCCTTTTGCAGCTAGGGCGGCTCCAGAAAAGGCGGGGGTGCCGGTCCTGACGGGGTCCCCGGCCGCTTATGCCGGCGCGGTTCACTCCGGGGGCGCACCGGCTCGCTGGGCCTTGGCCTCCATCTTGGCGTTGAATTTGGCGGCGTCGATGACGAAGCGCTCGTGGTAGCCCTGGGAAATCAGGTCGGCGCCGTCGTCGGCTTCGATGAAAAAGGTGAGCTTGCGGCCTTCCACCTTCTCCAGGAGGACCCGGACCGTGACCACCAGCCCGGGAGGGGTGGCGGCGGTGTGGCTGAGGTTGACATGGATGCCGACGGTCTGCTCCCGGGGCCAGTCGAGGTGGGGGTTGAGGGCCTGGATGCAGGCCCATTCGAAGAGGCCCACCATGTAGCCGGTGGCCAAGACCCGGGGCATGGCCTGGAACTCCGGGGACTCGGGGAAGAGGTGGGGCACGGTTTTGGTGTCCGGGATCTGAAACTGAAATTCGAACTTGAGGCCGGGCTGCAAGGAGTCTTTCATGGGGTTCCTCCTATCATGTGGCTGTGATTAATCCAAAAGTTAAAATAGCCTGAGATATTCTCGCAGTTTTCTCCGTTCTTCTTCATCAAGGTGAGGACAATCACCGAGGCCCAGAGCCCCCTGGCACACCTGGACTGCGAAAACCATGCAGGTCGGCTGGCCACAGGCGCGACAGTTGGTTCGAGGCAAGAGTTTAAAGATTTCAAAGATGCGTGGTTGGGCGGCAACCTCGAAACTAGGAATAATTTCTCCTCGCCGCTCCCAGGCCGCGTTGATTTCCTGCTTCAGCCATTCCAGAATATCCGTGGCCTCAGCCTCATCTTTAACAATATTTATCGCAATCTCATGTGAAGTCAGGGTAATAAGCGTGCCACCGCGATATTTCAAGGTCAGTGACGGCGGGTCACGGAAAAATTGATGCCCTTTCAAGAGGGTATTCAGATAAGGGAGCACCGCACCGATGTCGTTCTCCAGGTCGGCGAAACAGCGCAAATGCAGCGCTGTGGGGTTAGGTGGCCGAACATATTTCGTACGGTATTGAGATAGGAGCATGGCCTGACCACCGATAAAATTTGGCATTGCTTTTTTTTAAAAATCCGCTATTTTTATAAATAAGTAAAATTCATTATTTTAATATTCTTTATAAGATTTTCTTATGGAATGGCAGCAGCTCCTGGGGTTTTACCAGGTGGCCAAACTGGGGAGCTTCACCAAGGCGGCGGAGGCCACTTTCCGGACCCAGTCGGCCCTGAGCCAGCAGGTCAAGGCCCTGGAGGACGAGCTGGGCAGCCGGCTCCTGGAGCGCCTGGGCAAACGCCGGCTCAAGCTGACGGTGGCGGGAGAAAAGCTCCTGGCCCTGGCCCAGGAGTTCCTGGGGAAATGGGACCGGCTGGAAGACGAACTGCGCCACCTGCAGGGGCGGGCCCAGGGGCCCTTGAGCCTGGCGGCGCCCTTCACCACCCTCTATCACCTGTTGCCGGAGACCCTGGGGGCGTATCTGCAGGCGTATCCCCAGGTGGAGCTGACCCTCCTGGACCGGGACCAGGCGTCCGTCTTCGCCCTGGTGAAGGCCGGCGACATTGATTTCGGCCTGGCCCTGGAATCCCTGGTCCCCAAGGACTTGGCGGCCCGGCGCTGGCAGCCGGTGGACACGGTGCTGCTGGCGCCGGCGGGGCATCCCCTGACCCGGGTGCGGCGGGTCACCTGGCGGCAGATCGCCGGCTATCCCCTGATTGTCCCGCCCCGGGGCCACGAGGTGGGCGGCCGGCGCCTCCTGGAAGAGCAGTTCCGGAAACTGGGCCTTGCCTGCCGCATCATCCTGGAATCATCCAACGTGGAGCTGAGCGCCCGTTACGTGGAAACGGGCCTAGGGCTGGCCTTCGCCACCCTGGCCCGGGGCCTGCCGCGGCGAGCGCCCCTCAACCTGGCCTTCATTCCCCTGGATCACTACTTCAAGCCGGACCACCTGGCCCTGGTGACGCGCCGGGATAAGACCCTCACCCCTTATAAGCAAGCCTTTATTAATCTCCTGTTTGGAGATACAATGCTTCCCCAGTAATCGATGCAGAGCAATGTGAGAGCGTTGCAAAAGGCGGCGGGGGTGGGTGGGGGACTCGCTGTCCCCCAGACCTCCCCTTAAACAACCTCATTAGGACAAACATATGAAGCGGCGCATTTATCTGAGCATGAAGCCGTTGGCGGAGGCCCGAGAGTTATGGCTGGGCCGGTTTGATGTGGATGCCATGGCTGCGGCCGAGGAGGTCTTGGTGACCGCGGCGCGGGGCCGGGTGACCGCGGGGCCGGTTATGGCCAGGCGGTCCTCGCCCGCGGCCCATCAGGCGGCCATGGACGGTTTTGCGGTGGCCGCGGCCGGGACCTTCGGGGCCATGCCGGACAAGCCGAAACGCCTGGCCCTGGGCCGGGAGGCTTTCCCCATCAACACCGGGCATGTCATGGTCCCGGGGACCGACGCGGTTATCATGGTGGAGCAGATTCCGGACCCGGAGGCCGACCCCATCACGGTGGAGGCCCCCACCTTTCCCTGGCAGCACGTGCGCCGGGTAGGCGAAGATCTCGTTAGGGGTGAAATGGTGCTTCCGGAGGGAGTGGAGATTACTCCTTGGGCCCAGGGGGCCCTGCTGGC
>JBKQVS010000127.1:0-28921 GCA_052139855.1 Desulfobaccales bacterium | reverse complement strand
ACAGCGTTAATGAGTTAAGAGGCATCGGTATTCAACCTGATACTATAGTGGCTAGAAGCCCCAAAATGATTGATGCTGAAGCCCTCAGAAAAATAGCACTGTTCGGCACTATTCCCGAAAGCGCCGTTTTCTGCTCTTATAACGCTGAATCCGTTTATCAGGTGCCGCTTATTCTGGATAAGCAGGGCATGGGCGATTTTATCTGTCAAAGATTAGCTATTAAATGTGAGACTAAAGATTTCGGTGGTTGGCAGCAGTTCGTTGACGGGTTGGTAAATCCAGAAAATGAAGTAAAGATAGCGTTAGTAGGCAAATATGCTGGGTTAACTGACAGTTACGTAAGCATGACCGAAGCACTCCGACACGCTGGCGGCGCATGCAAGACTAAGGTTTGCATCTCTTACTTAGAAGCTGAGAAGCTTGAGCATGAACCTCAATGCGTAAAAGACCTTGCCAATTTTGACGGAGTTTTCGTTCCTTATGGATTTGGTCCAAGAGGAACTGAAGGCAAAATTGCGGCTGTCCAGTTTGCCAGAGAGAATGATATTCCTTTCTTAGGTATTTGCTACGGTTTCCAATTAGCAGTTATAGAGTACGCTCGAAACGTTTGCGGCTTGAAAGATGCAAATAGCACGGAAATTAATCCTGAAACTCCACATCCAGTCATAGACCTTATGCCTGAACAGCGTGGCATAGAAATTAAGGGCGCAACGATGCGTTTGGGCGCCCACAAAGTGATTTTGCAAAAAGGTACGCTTGCCTATAGCATGTACGGTCAGGATGAAATTTACGAGCGCCACAGACACCGCTTTGAAGTTAACTTGGACTACCAAGAAAACCTAAGAAACAATGGCTTATGCTTCACTGGCAAAAGCACTGACGGCAGAAGAATGGGCCTTCATACCCATATGCTTTCTTAGGAAGCGAATCTCGCGCCCTGATAACTGGTTTTCCTGTTTCAGCAAAATCTGTGCAATCAATTTGTGCAGTTCTTGAACACAGGGGATAAAGGCAAAATTTTCCCCACAACCACATTCAAAAATCTCTACGCCCATCAACCAAACATTTTGCAAACCCGATTCCGTATAGTGGTATTTGCCCTTATGGATTTTCCCCGTTTGGCGGCAGGTAGGACAATTCATATCTCTCATGGCAAACTCACTCATGTACAGTTTTTACAAGCAAAGAATTTTCATCCAAAATAATTATGATTGCAGACAAGCTGACGCCCTCTAAATCCTCTCCTATGACCTTAAATTTCTTATCGGTATTTTGATCGGGGTCATGAACCACTTTCCCCCAATTGAGGACATTCAGAATATCTTGGAAGTCAACATTTCTCTCGGGCATACGCACTTCCCTGCAATGTCTGCTGAGAGCCACGCCCGTTGATCCGGTTTTTGCAATCCTTCTAATCTGTGATTCAATCTGCTGAATATCCATTATCGTCATCCTTTCCCGAAAATCAAGGAGAAAAATTAACATTATGATAATTTTTTGGTAATTTTATGCCGTATGCGTTAATCATGCCATGGGTATAAATTATTTTCACTGAAAAATATCAAGCAGATAGGGAGGCGATTTCTCCTAAGCTCCAAACGTGATCTGAAATCCCCGCCTCCATCGCCGGGGTCACCCTTGCCATGCGGATTAGTAATCCGCAGTTCTTTCCCCTGAACCACCACCCCTCATTTTTTTCTTGACATATCAACTAGATTTTCCTAATATTAGT
Source organism: Desulfobaccales bacterium (assembly GCA_052139855.1). Classification (GTDB taxonomy): domain Bacteria; phylum Desulfobacterota; class Desulfobaccia; order Desulfobaccales; family 0-14-0-80-60-11; genus 0-14-0-80-60-11. Next base: position 27,189 of record JBKQVS010000127.1, on the reverse strand, counting down.
TCAGTATAGGGGTAGTGGTGGTCCTCGACAGCGCGTCGAGACCATTATTATGAGGGTCACGCCTTTTCCCCTTTGGGCCCGGTTGCAGCCGGGCCTTTTTTATTTTATGCGGCTCTATCCATCAAATCCCAAAGCCCTATATCCACCTTTTTAAACAATAATCCCTCTTTGCTCTTGAGGGCATTCCTTATGATTTGCATCCGGTTTTTCTCGGAAAGCTTCAAATTTCGAGCCCGAAATTCATTGACAATTTGAGGCACCGTCATAGCCCGACCGGTAGCTTTCAGAATCTCCAATATTTTTTCGGGATTAGTTTTCTCGCTTAAAAAGGGACCCATTGCTAAACCCCCGGCTTTGGGCTTATGCGTATCGACATTCTTAGGTTCATCCCCAAGAAGAAGCCTTCCTTGGTTAATGAATGCCTCTATTTGGCCCAACTGCTCCTTGAGTCTATCAAACTCCTTTAGTTTGTCAAGCAGTTGGTCCCGCTCTCGCAGCGCTGATTCAATCGCGCCCCTTATGGAACCATGGTAGTCTGCCATTTATTCAATCCTCCTTTCTGGGGATGAATGAAGTATAGAATCTATCATGGTTGCCTGTCAAGTTTTTTATCGCGATGCAACAATATGCCTATGATTGGTTTGCAAATTGGGTTTTTTACTCGGTTTGTTATTGTTGCTCTTAAGGTTTAGCGGTCCTTAGCAACTTTGCGAGAAATTTCTGGTCTCTGCCACGGGGGGAGTGAGGGGTGAGGGGTTGGTCCTTGACTTAGGGTTGGAAAAGCGGTAGAAGTTGGCGAAATTCAGAAGTTAGAGGTTCGCATGGAGCCCAGAGAGCGCCTGATCTTCCCGCTGGATGTACCCAATAAGGTTGAAGCCGAGAGATTGATCTCCCGGCTGAAGGATGAGGTGGGGCTCTTCAAGGTGGGATTGGAACTCTTTGTGGCCGAGGGGCGGGCTTTTTTGCAGTTCATGGCGGAGACGGCCCGGGTGGAATATTTTCTGGATTTGAAATTTCACGACATTCCGGCGACAGTGGCTCGGGCTCAGGCCCAGATTAGGCGAGGTCCCCGGTTGACCACGGTCCACGTGGACCAGGGGCCCAAAATGCTCCAGGCCATGGCGGCATCCCTGAAAGATGGGGCTAAAGTCCTGGGGGTCACGGTGCTCACCCATCTGGGGCCGGATGACCTCAAAGCCCTGGGGATTGCCCCCCGGTATGCCAAAGACCCCAGCCGGCTGGTGCTGCTCAGGGCCAAGCTGGCCAAGGCAGCCGGCTGTGACGGGGTGGTATGCGCCGGCACGGAGGCCCGGGCCGTCAAAAGCGCCTGCGGGCCGGAGTTTTTGGTGGTCTGTCCGGGCATCCGGCCGGCCTGGGCCGCAGTGCCGGGGGATGATCAGAAGCGGGTCATGACCCCGTATGAGGCCATTAAGGCCGGGGCCGATTATATTGTGGTGGGGCGGCCGATCCGGTTGGCGGCGGACCCGGTGGCGGCGGCCCGCAAGGTGGTGGCGGAGATTGAGCAAGGGATGAGAGACCGGTCCTGCCCGGCATAAGCGGGAGGGAAGCCCCAAAGAAATGAGGCGTTCCGGGCCTTCATTTGAGGTGAGGCCTATAAAAAGATGTAACGATGAAAATTTTTGCTGACAATCATTAAACCGAGACCAGATTAGACCTGACACTTGGGATTAAAACTTTGAATATCCCCAGGGCCTTAGATAAAGCTAAAATATCCATATCAACCTACGTTAATGGATTTTATAAGGGTGGATAGATAGCAGATGCCTTGAGCTTTTTCAGTGCCTTAACACCGTTCCTGTTAACTTATTGCGCCTGTGAGAATTTCAAGATTATGGCCGTCCCAAAAGCTCGGCAGCCCGTTCCCTGACCGCTTTCATGATATGGGGCATGGTTGAATGACTACCTCGCGTGACAAGGAACTGTGGAATGCCGCCACCGGGATCGGTACAGAGCCTGTAGGTTGCCTTGGTTTTAGCAGAGCCAAATGGTTCCAAAATCCATTCGCCAGCATTTTCCCGGAGGTTACCGGCTACGAGAGACCACGAGTTGTGATAGTAATGTTGGGCAGCCCGAGTCTCATCCCTTAACCCTTTGGTGATATGCCATCTGTCGTTAAGAGGCCACGGTAAATCAACCTTGCTATATGAATACACTATATATGTTCCCCCAGGAATGCGATAACTGTCCGGGTCTGCGGGGATAGGGCCGAGTAACTGCTCCACCTCTTCAGCCCGGGTCGCGCCGCTTCGCAAAATCACGGGAATTTTCTCCGGAGCAACAGCCATACTATTAAGAATTCGTGGCATGAAATTCTTAGCATGATTGACATCAGTGATCACCCGCCAAACGATCTCCGGTGGGGCATCAATAACTCCCACCATCTCGGCGCATTGGAGGGATTTTCCAGGAACTTCTTTCGTAGAGACAATGATCTCCTCCGCGGCTAATTGGTGGTCCAGGTCAGACTGAGTGCCGCCACAAAGTGCAAAGCCTGGGGAAAAGAATATCCCCGGACAGCACAGAAAAAATAACACACCAAGGTATGGTTTCATTGAGGATCTCGCCCCGAGTCTCATGGCCTCCCCACTCCGTTTCGCTTGTTAAATCGATTCAATTTATTTAATATAAGCACCTCGAATGGGGTGGCAACGGGTTCCGGCCATTCGTCAAGGAGATACCGGGTGGATTTAAATTGATCAAGGTCCGCAGAAATTTCCCCTGGAGCGATTGCCCTGGCCTTGCGGTAACGGCCGCGGTCCTTTTCTGCGTGAAATTTCCTTATCAAAGGTGCACTTCAGATAGGATCGGCGATGGCCATGTTTTGTTCAGGCCGGCATTAAAAATAGAAACAGGTGATAATTTGCCAAAACCGAAGCTTCCCAAAAATTTCAAGAAATTCGCGATATGATCTGAATAGCGGAATTGACCTTTTGTGGGGGGATTTCCAGAATCATTTTTTGTCTGATGATATTATGCCTCGGTGGAGAGGTTTTCTGGTCAAATTTTGACCATTACAGTCCTGCGTGCGGCAATCCACTTAACCTCCTTTAATCGTTCAACTTTTTTATAATATTCTTCCTTCTTGCCCCGGCCCGGCGTTTCGGGTTAAGATGGGTTTGAACTTATTTCAACCGAAGGTGGAGCACGGCGTCACCTATGTCTAAGCCGGAATTTGTGCATCTCCACGTCCATACCGCCTACAGCCTGTTGGACGGGGCCATTCGAGTGAAGGACCTGCTGGCCCAGGCCCAGGCTTTCGGCATGCCGGCGGTGGCCATCACCGACCACGGCTCCCTTTTCGGGGTCCTGGATTTCTACCAGAAGGCCAAAGCCGCGGGGATCAAGCCGTTGTTGGGGTGCGAACTCTATGTGGCCCCCGGCTCCCGCCAGGAAAAGACGGGCAAGGGGGAAAACCGGCACCTGGTGGTCCTGGCGGAAAACCTGGAGGGCTACCACAATCTCATCCGGCTGGTCACCCATGCCCACCAGGAAGGGTTCTATTACCGGCCCCGGGTGGATAAGGAGCTGCTGAAGGAGTTGAACGGGGGCCTCATCGCGCTGTCCTCCTGCCTCCACGGGGTGGTGGCCCAGCAACTCCTGAACGACGACCCCAAGGCCGCGGAGGCGAACGCCCGGGAGTACGCCGAGATCTTTCCGGGACGGTTCTACCTGGAGGTTCAGGCCAACAACCTGCCGGAGCAGCTCAAGGTCAACGAGGCCTTGCTGGAGTTGGGCCCCCGCTGGAAGATCCCGGTGGTGGCCACCAACGACGTGCACTACCTGAAGCCGGAAGACGCCCGAGCCCACGACGTGCTGTTGTGCATCCAGACCGGCAAGACGGTGAACACCTCGGGCCGCATGAAGTTCCAGACGGACCAGCTCTATTTCAAGAGCCCGGCGGAGATGGCCCGGCTCTTCCCCTACCCCGAGGTGTTGGCGGCCTCGGTGGAAATTGCGGCCCGCTGCGAGGTCGCCCTGGAGTTGGGCACCTACCATTTCCCGGCCTACCCCGCCACCGACGGGGACGATATGGCGTCCCTCATGACCCGGCTGGCCCGGGAGGGGCTGAAGGAGCGCCTGGCAACCCCGGCCAATCATCCCCGGCCCCCGGAGGCGGATTACTGGCAGCGCCTGGAATACGAGACCGGCATCCTGGTGCAGATGGGGTTTGCCGGCTACTTCCTGGTGGTGGCCGACATCATCAATTTCGCCCGGCAGCGCCAGATACCGGTGGGGCCCGGCCGGGGGTCAGCGGCGGGGAGCCTGGTGGCCTATGCCCTGAAAATCACCGACCTGGACCCCCTGGCCTACGGCCTCTTTTTCGAGCGCTTCCTCAATCCCGAAAGAGTCAGCCCTCCTGACATCGACGTGGACTTCTGCTACGAGCGCCGGGGGGAGATCATCGAATACGTGTCCAAGACCTACGGCTGGCCGAACGTGGCCCACATCACCACCTTCGGGAGTATGAAGACCCGGCAGGTGATCCGGGACGTGGGCCGGGCTCTGGAAGTGCCGTACCCCGAGGTGGACAAGATCGCCAAGCTGGTGCCGGAAAAGCTCAACATCACCCTGGAGCAGTCCCTGGCCATGGAGCCGCGCCTCAGGGAGCTCCGGGACAACAACCCCACGGTGGCGGACATCCTCTCGGTGGCCGAGGTTCTGGAAGGCCTGCCCCGGCACGCCTCGACCCACGCCTCGGCGGTGGTGATCGCGGACCGGCCCTTGATCGAGTACCTGCCCCTTTACAAGGGCAGCAAGGGGGAGCAGGTTACCCAGTTCGATATGAAAGGGGTGGAGAAGGTGGGCCTGGTGAAGTTCGATTTCCTGGGCCTGCGCACCCTGACGGTGATCGACCAGGCGGTGCGCCTGATTCGCCGCTCTCATGATGCCGACTTCGACATCCACGCCATTGCCCTGGATGACCCGGCCACCTTTGCCCTGCTCCAGGCGGCCAACACCGCGGGGGTGTTCCAGTTGGAGAGTGCGGGGATGCGCTCTCTCATGGTGCGCCTGAAGCCCTCGGTCTTCGAAGACATCATCGCCCTGGTGGCCCTGTATCGCCCGGGGCCCATGGAAAGCGGCATGCACGATGACTATGTGCGCCGCAAGCACGGCGAAAGCAAGGTAGAATACCCGTTGCCGCAGTTGGAGCCCATCCTCAAGGAGACTTACGGGGTCATCCTCTACCAGGAGCAGGTAATGCAGATCGCCGCGGTGGTGTCCGGCTTTTCCCTGGCGGAGGCCGATCTGCTGCGCCGGGCCATGGGCAAGAAGGACCAGGCGGTGATGGCGGCCCAGCGGGACCGGTTCGCCTCCGGGGCCGCGGCCCATGGAGTGCCCAAGGGCAGGGCGGCGGAGCTGTTCAACCTTATCGAAAAATTTGCGGGTTACGGGTTCAACAAATCCCACAGCGCCGCCTACGCCCTGGTGGCCTATCAGACCGCGCATCTTAAGGCGCATTATCCGCTGGAGTTTCTGGCCGCGGTGCTCAACTGCGAAATCAACAATTCCACGGCCCTGGCCAAGCACATTATGGAGGCCCGGGACCAGGGGATCGAGCTGTTGGCCCCGGACATCAACCACAGCGATCGGGATTTCACTGTGGAAGACGGCAAGGTGCGGTACGGCCTGGCCGGGGTGAAAAATGTGGGGGTGGGGGCGATTCACGACATCCTGGAGGCCCGGGGGGCCGGGCGGTTCGAGAGCTTCCGGGACGTCCTGGAGCGGATCAACCTGGGCAAGGTGAACCGCAAGGTCCTGGAAGCCCTCATCCAGGCGGGGGCGTTTGACAGCCTGCAACCCCGGCGGTCCCGGCTGATGGCGGGTCTGGAAAGCGCCCTGGAAAAAGTCGGCAACCAGAAGCGCCTCCAGGCCGTCAAGCAGATGTCCATGTTCGGGGGCCTCATGGAAGCCCGGGAGGACGACTGGCTGCCGGAGGCCCAGCCGTGGGATAAATCGATAAAGCTGGCCCGGGAAAAGGAGGCCCTGGGCGTTTATCTTTCCGGTCACCCCCTGGATGCCTACCGGGCCCAGCTAAAGGCCCAGATCAGGATTTCCACGGCCGACCTGGCCGAGGTGCCGGACTCCCAGGAAGTAACCCTGGGGGTGGTGGTCACCTCCCTGAAGGAAAAAGTGGGGAAGAGGGGGGGACGCCTGGCCATCCTGACGGTGGAGGACCTGGCGGGCAGCGTGGAAGTGGTGGTATTCGGGGAGGTCTATGAGCGGGTGGCCTCTCTGCTCCAGCAGCCCAGCCTGCCTCTGTGGCTCAAAGGGCACGTGGTGCAGGAAGAAAAGGGCCCCAAACTGGTGGCCCAGGAGATTGCCGCCCTGGAGACCAGCTTGCCGCGGGGGCCGGCGCGGGTGGATGTGCGTCTCCAGGCGGCCAGCGTGACCCGGGAGCAACTGGAGAAATTGAAAGGGATTCTGAGCCGGCATGGCGGCTCCGTGCCCGCCTACCTCCACTTCCTCCACCCCCGGGAGGAGGCGAGTCTGGCCCTGCCCAAGGAACTGGCCCTCACCCCGTCCTCCGAATTGATTTCGGAAGTCAACCGGCTGTTCGGATACCCGGCCCTGACTCCGTAACTTTGGGCATATGGCGTTTGCCAAAAATCCTTGTCATTGATGGTTTTTAAATCCCCCTAAGTCCCCCTTTTTCAAAGGGGGACTTTCAAAGGAATTTCGCTCAGTTCTCCCCTTTGGAAGAGGAGGGTGGGGGGAATTTAGGTTCTGGGGGTAGGTGCCATAACGAAAAATCCTTTGGCAATTGCTCTATGGTCCCCGGTGGCCGGGCCAGTGGAAGATCGTCTCGGCCGAAGCCGGGGGACCTGCCTATGGCGGCCCCCTATCTCAGCGTGCGGCGCAGGTAACCGAGGCAACTGCGGTTGAGGATGGCAGACCATGTTCGTGGTGAAAAAAATTGTGACGCTCTTCTTTTACCCGCTTTCTCTCTGCCTGGGGATCTTGATCCTGGGACTGTGGTGCCTGTGGGCTACCCGGAGGCAGCAGTTGGGCAAGGGGTTGGTGACCCTGGGGACGGTGCTCCTGCTGGCGTTGAGTTTGCCATGCATATCCTCAGAGTTCTTGACTCCCCTGGAACGCCGCTATCCGCCTCTCCTTAATCCTGAAAGCGTTTCCTGGGGGCAAACCGATTCGACTTCGCCGAAATGGATTGTGGTGCTGGGGGGCGGTCACGTGTCGGACCCCCGCCTGCCGGCGAACAGTCAAATCAGTACGGTTGCCCTGGGGCGCGTGGTGGAAGGGGTGAGGCTGTATAAAGCCATTCCGGGCAGCAAGCTGCTGTTATCCGGGGGCGCGGTCTTCGATCCGGTACCGGAGGCCGAATTGATGGCCCAGATTGCCGGGCTCCTGGGGGTAAAACCTCAGGATATCCTGCTGGAGAAGGACTCCCGGGATACCGCGGATGAAGCCGAACTTATCGCCAAAATAATAGGCAAGGGAAGATTTATCCTGGTCACCTCCGCCGTGCATATGCCGCGTTCCATGGCCCTGTTCAGAAAGCGCGGTATGCAGCCCATCCCGGCGCCCACCGATTTTCTGGTCCGGGAAGGCCGGGGCTCCGCCCCCGACAGTTTTTTCCCCGGGGCCGGGATCCTCTGGGAGGATCAGGCTGCGGTCCACGAGTATCTGGGGCTAGTCTGGGCCTGGCTGCGAGGGTTGATTTAAGGGTACCGGGGCCGGCGGGGGGGGGGGATGGCTCAGCCCTCTATTCAGGTGTGACCTCGGTAGCCCTCCACAGGGGGGGGCGGAAATTATCTGGAATCTCTTGCCAAAAAAGGGTCTTAGAATCAGCGGGGTCTGGCAATGGCCTCAAAATATAAAGTAGTTCGGAGGTGATAAAAAAATTTTTTAAAAAGTTATTAATTTGTTGAATTTTAATTAAATCGGGTGTATGGGTAGCACCAATGGCAAAAAGTCTTGCCGGACCATTTTGCCAACCTCAGCGTGACATTCCAAGGAGGGAATGTTTATGATACCGTACAGCCATTATAGCTGTAAGGCTACAGTCCGGCACGGATAAGCGGGGATTCTTACCATGCGTGGGAATCCCCGTTTATTTTGGGGAGCGGCGGCGCCGCGCCCGGCGGTGGTTGGGGCGGCTCGTGGCAAAGCGGCACCTGCTCACCGCCGGGGGGCCCAGGCCTGCTCCCTGGCAACCCTGCTTCTGGGATCGGCCTACCTAATCTGGCTGGGCCGGCTGGTGCTCATCAGCCGGGACCCGCCGGATTTCATTTTTTTGGCCGCCGAAATCCTGTCTTTCCTCCTCCTCTGCCTCTTAAGCTACAGCATCTGGCGTTTTCTGACCCCCCTGCCGGGAAGCCCTGAATCCACGAGCCGCTTCTCCGTGGATATCTTCGTGCCGTGCTGCGGCGAGCCGCTGGAAGTCATCAAGACTACCCTCAAGGCCGTGGGGCGGATTAGTTATGATCCCCTGGAGGTTTATGTTCTGGACGATGGGGGGTCCCAGACGGTGGCGGCCCTGGCCCAATCCATGGGATTTCATTACCGGTCGCGGCCTGGCGAAGGTCTGCCGCCGGCGGATTTCAAGAGCGGCAACCTCAATTTCGGTCTCAGCCAGAGCTGCGGGGAACTGATCCTGGTATTAGACGCGGATCAGGTGCCGGCGCCGGAAATCCTGGACCGGCTGGTAAGTTTTTTCCAGCAGCCGCAGGTGGGTTTTGTCCAGAGCAAGCAAGACTTTTTTCTGCCGGAAGGAGATCCTTTCTACAACAGTGACAAGGTGTTTTACGAGACCATCCAATTGAGCAATGATCAGGCCAACGCGGTGATCTCCTGCGGTTCCGGGGTGGTGTATCGCCGCCAGGCCCTGGAGGAGATGGGGGGATTCGCCTCCTGGAACCTGTTGGAAGATTTCACGTCGTCGTATGAACTGGCGAGCCAAGGCTGGCGGGGAATTTACTATCCACAGGCCCTGTCCCGGGGCCTGGCTCCCGCGACCCTGGCCGGGGTCTATCGCCAGCGCTTTAAGTGGTGCCTGGATACCATGCGCCTCTTTTTTTGGGATAATCCCCTGTTCAAATCCGGTCTCTCCTGGTCGCAGAGGACGCATTTTCTCATCATCATGATGAGTTATCTGGCCAGCGGCCTGGTATTTCCGGTGTTTTATACCGCCCCGCTGCTGGTTTATTGGCGGGGCCAATCCTGCTTTCTGGGTGATGAACTGACCTACGGGGTCCTCCGGGGGGCCTATCTTTTGGCCACTATCCTGATGTTCCGTTATCTCTTTTTCGGCAAAGAGCCGCTCCGGCAGTTCAAAATGCTCTGCAGCCTGTTTCCGGTGCATGCCGCGGCCATCGCCGCGGCCCTGTTCTATCCTCCGGGCCGCAAACCGGCTTATCGGGTCAACAATTTGCAGCCATTCGCCGCGGATGGATCATGGTGGCATCTGGCGCCTCATCTGGGGCTTATTTTCCTGCACGTGAGCCTGCCGGTGCTGGCCCTCCTGCAGGGGTGGGGCGAGCCCCGGCTGATTTTCTTCAACTCCATATTTTCGGCGTTGATTATTTGGATTATGGGGGACCTGGTGTTGGCGGTCATGGTCAGGCCGAGGTGGCGTCCCGCCACGGATCCGAGGCAGGTTTATGCCTAGTGGCTCATACGGCCTGGTGCTGATTCTGCTGATCAGCATCTTCTTCATGGGGATGCTCTTCTCTGTCGCCTGGAAGACGGGCAAGATCCGCTGGCTGATGTGGATTTTTCCCTTGCTGTTCATCGGGGGGATTTTCTGTCTGGCCTGGAGTCAGGATCATGACTTCTGGCGTTCCACCGACGCTTTATACCGTACGGCCCAGGGGGCTGCGGCCCGGGGCGACCGGACTCGCGCCCTCAGCCTGGCCCGGAAGGCCTGGACCCGGGACCCGAATCATGCCGAACACGGGGTGTTTTTGGGGCGACTTTATCTCGATACCGGCCAGTTCAAAGCGGCGCTGGAGATTTCCCGGCAGATGATGGACCGGGACCCGGGGCCCGGGGCCTTGATCATTCACGCCCAGGCCCTGGATCAGCTGGGGCAGCCCAAGGAGGCGTTGGCGACGCTGGCCTGGTACCTGGAGCGGCAGCCCGACGATCGAGGCATCCTGGCGAGTGCGGCGGGCATCGCTGCGGGCCATGAGGAGTCTTATGTCCTGGCGGCCACGTATTATCAGCGGCTCTACGGGTTGGACCGGGACCCCCAGGTGCGCCGGCAGCTGGTGAAACTCTTGGTGTCCCTGAATCGCTACAAAGAAGCCATTCCCCTCCAGGAAGAGGAAGCGGCGGAGTTTCCCGAGGACCAGGAGGCCCTCCACTTCCTGGCCCTGCTTAATTATTGGCAGCGGGATTACGGGGCAGCCAGCGATATCTATCAGCGCCTGCTGGAGAAGGGGGCTGAAAATTCCGCCCTGCGCCTGGAGGCGGCCAAAGCCGCGGATGCGGCCAAGGATAGCGACCGGGCCCTGAATCAGTATCTCTGGCTCTATGCCCATAACCAGGGCCAGAAGGAATACGCCCTGGCCCTGGCCCGGCTCTGGGCCCAAAAGGGCAATCATGCGGAGGCCGCCGGGGTCCTGGGTCCCCTGATGGACCAGCAGCCCGATCCCGCCTTGCGGCGCTGGTATGCCCTGGAGCTGCTGCTCATCGGCGATTTCGACAAGGCCCAGACCCAATACCACAAGGCCTGGGAGGAGGGGGACACCCACCAGGAAACCATTATCAACCTGGCCCGCCTCTATGCCCGGAAAAACCACTTCGCCAAGGCCGCGGGCCTGTGGGATGAGGCATCCCGGCGGCAGCTCATCAAGGGCGAGTTGCGCTGGGAAGCGGCCCTGACCTATTCTTATGCCCGCCGGTATCAGGATGCCCTGGAAATCATCGCGCCGCTACGCCAACAGAACACCAAGAATCCGAAGTTGTTGTTATTTTCCGGCCAACTGCATTTCTATCAGAAGCACTGGGGCCAGGCGGCGCACTTTTTTTCCACTTACCTGGAACAGAATCCCCAGGACGTGGAGGTAAGAAGGCAGCTGGCCGAGGCCTTATCTTTCGAGCCCGCCAAACGGGATCAGGCCTTGAGCCAGTATGGTGAGATCCTGAAAATCCAGGATAACGTTAATCTGCGTTTGCGGCGCATCAGTCTGCTTCTGGAAGACCGGCGCTGGGAGGAGGCGGCCCAGGAATTAGAGAAATGCCCGGTACCGGAAGACCCCGGCCTCCTCAGGGAGCAGGCGCATCTCTACCTGTGGCTGGGCAATCTGCCGGAAGCTTTGAAAAGGTATGATCTGTCGCTGAAGAAGGCCCCGGGGGACCGGGCGGCGCGTCTGGAGAAGGCCCGGGTCCTGACTTACCTGGAGCGGGGTCCCGAGGCCCTGGAAATCCTGAACCGCCTGCGCATGGAACAACCCAAGGACCTGACGGTACGGGTGGCGGCCGTGGAGGCCTATCTCAGCAGCCGGGATTTTCCCAAGGCCCTGGCCCTGGCGCAGAAGGAACTGGAACCCCTGCCCGATCTGACCATAGACGGCCGGGCCCTGCTGGCCCGCTGCTACGCCCATGCGGCGGAGCCGGCCCAGCTGAACAAGGCCGCGGATTTACTGGTGGTGAATCTCCAAAAAAACCGTTACCACCAAGCCTCCCTGTTGATTATGGCCTCCCTCCTGCCCCGGCTGCCGCACTATGAGGACCTGGACCGGGTGATGAACCAGTTGCCCGGCATCGGGATGGGCGGTCCGGAACAAGCCGCGGCCCTGGCCTATTTTGACGGACAGCTGGGGCGGCAGGGCGGCAAACTCAATTATCTGCTGCACGTGCTCCAGGAGTATCGGCGGCACAAGCAGCCGGACAGCCCCGGGGAACTCCTGGCCCTGGCCGGGCTGGCCATGGAGTTGGACGACCGGGCCGCGGCGGTAAGGTACTATGAGCAGGCCTTGAAGCGCCGGCCCCAGGATCAAGGCATCGCCAAACTGCTCCTGCAATGCCAGATGGCCCGGAAGAATTTTGGCCAGGCCCTGAAGCTCATGGAGAAACAGGGCAATCCCGCCGCGCCCCTGGAGATGGCCCGGCTTTATCTGCTGCGGCGGCAATATGAAGGAGTCAAGGCGGTGGTGGCTAAAATTCCGGCGGATTCTCCGGATTACCCCCAGGGGCAGCTGCTTCTGGTTCAGGCGTACCGGGGGGAACAGAACTATCCGGAGACGCTGCGCGCCCTGGCCCCACTGGAGGGGAAGATTCCTCCAGGAGACTACCTCATGGAAAAGGCCAGGACCCTGGAGGCCATGGGGGATAAGACCGCGGTGACGCTCTACCAGGAGATCATCAATCTTCAACCGGCGTCCCAGGCAGCGCAGGTGGCCCGGGCCCGCCAGGCGCGGTCCCGGGGCAATTGGGGGTCGGCTTATACGGAATTTGCCCAGGCCCTGAAGGAGGCGCCCCAGGACAGTGAGTTGCTCAATGAACTGGAGGACGTCCGCCAGCAGATGCGGCCCCAGGTGGCCTCCCGGGGCTTTCCGGGCTCCCGGGGAGAGCGCCGGCCCGAAGAGGCCCAAAGGCCCTGGCAATTCTCCCAGTTTGGCCGGGAACCCCGGGGGCTGGGCCTCAGCAATTATCTGCCCGCGTTTCTGAGCGATGTGCTGCCCATCATCCAACCGGAGTCCCTTTTTCTCACCGACAGCAACAAGCTGCATGGGGGCATCTTCCGGATCGGCGGCGGCTTCTGGATCACCAAAGTGCTGCCGGCCCAACTGGGCCTGGAATTCCGCCAATACAGTCAGAACAACCAAAACGTCAAGTACGGCCAGCTCAATTTGGGGTTGGACCCGGTATTTTCTCAAGGGGTGAATGCGGCCAGCCGCCTGCGCCGGGCGGAACTTTCCCTGGGTCTGGGGCCCCTGGCGGTGGACGAGCGCCTGAAGCTCAGCGGCGAGATCATTTTGCGGCGCTATTGGAAGCGGGACGATTTTCATGTGACGCAGCAAGGATTTCCGCCCCCCGCCAGTTTTACGAGCGGTTTTTTCCCGAGCGGCTCGAATGGCTTTATTTTTCCCCAAATCAACAGCCCTTATTGGACAGGTATTGGGAACTTTACGCGGACAGATTCCGAGAACCGCCTCCTGGGCACCGTGGAGGCGGGTTTCACCCCGTGGGCCAAAACCGATGCCACGTTGCGGTACAGCCGCCGGGATATTTTTGACCAGGAGGCTTACCTGTTTCCCCGCCTCTACCAGTCGGTGCTCAATCTCACGGCGGCGCAGGTCACCACCTATCAACAGGTGGACCTGTCGTACAACCACCAGTTCTGTCCCGGGTTGGACTGGCGGGGGAACGTGGGGGGGGCCTTTTATTCCGACCAAAACCGGCGCCTGACCCTGTACCAGGGTATAAAATGGGGGGCTGTGGACCAACCGCGCATGCACCTGGATTTCACCCCGCACTACTTCCTGGCCTCGTATAGCCAGCGGCGGGAGGCCTATTTCAGCCCGGCGGCCTACAATGCCATCGGGGTGGGGGTGGATTTCGACCGGCAGATCTTTCGCTTGCCCACCCTGATCCTCCAGGGAACGGCGCAGGCGGTGAGCCAGCATGGGGATTGGGGTCCGAGCCTCCAGGGACTGGCCGCGCTGGAATGGGAGTTCGTCCAGAATTTTTACATGGACGTGCATGCCTTCTATTTTAGGGAATGGGTGGATAACTATCGGCTCTTCACGGCGGGGGCGTCGCTGCGCTGGAGGTTTTAAGGGGCGCTTCTCATGGGGAGGGATAGCTTAAGGGGATTGACTGGAGGGGCGGGGCGCGAACCGCCCCCCAAGGCTTATAGCTGAAGGTAATGGTTACCCTGATATGGGCACCTTTGAGGTGATTACTCCCGCACAGTTCCGTGGTCCGGCTCACGACCGGCGGTCCATCCGGCCCCGGCCCCGAATCTGGACCGGTTGGGGATGCTCCCTTGTCCTGGTCATCGGTCTTTTTGGCTTTTTCGGCTGCGCCGAGGTGACCAAGCCGACCCCGACGGGGCCGCAGATTGAAGCCGCGCAGCTGGAGGCGGCCCGGCGCCACCCTTACCAGAGCTGGTCCGGGGATCGGGTTTCCCGGGTCTTTCTGCGTCTCATGCCCTGGCTGCCCGTGACTCAGGGCCGCACCTACCCCTTTCTGGGCTTCAACTGGTGGGTCACCGCTACGGGCCAGGTGGCGGTGGACCAGGTCTGGTATCCCTCGCCGGCCCGGGAGGCCGGCCTGCGCCGCGGGGATGTCATTGTGGCGGTGAACAACTGGCCTTTGCCCACCTGGGTAGAGGACTGGGATAAGGTTATTGGGACCACCCGGTCCATTTTTCAAGATTTTTCCCTGACCGGGCGCAGCGCCTCGACCGGCCGCTCCGCCTACGCCCGCAGCGCCAATAAATATGCCATTTCCTATGTCCTCCCGGGCGAACTCCTGGCCGCCATCCTGCTGGACTTGAAACATATCCACCTGGAAACCCAGGAACGGTACCTCACCGGTCCGGTGGAACTCTTAGTGGAGCGAGAGGGACAAAAGTTCACGTTAACCCTCTACCCGCAGTGTCTGCCGGCCGAATATGCCATCCTGGTACAGACGCAGAACAGCAAAATCAATGCCTATGCGGCCCCGGGAAAGATCATCCTGACCCAACGGCTGGTAAATTTCTGTCTCAATGACGATGAAATGGCCCTGATCGTGGGGCACGAGATGGCCCACCAGGTCCTGGGGCATCTGGTTAGGGGCGCGGCCCACCGGGAACTGGGGCAAATGCTGGGGGAAGTCATTACCGCGGCCAGCACTCTTTCCCTGGGGCGGCTGTTGGACTGGAGGCATTTCCAGGTGGACCCCAACGTGCGCCAAGTGGCGCAGAACGCGGTGGTGAGCGTCTTTACCCAGGATGAAGAGCGGGAAGCGGATATTTATGGGGCCTGGTTTGCTTTTCAGGCTGGTTACGACCTCGACCGGGGGGTGGCGGTGTGCGAGAGAATGGCCGCGGTGGATGAAAAGGACCCCTTTCTCACCACGTATTTCCTGGCGTCCCACCCGGCGCCCATGGAGCGGATGGTGCGCCTGAAGCTGGTGGCGCAGTATTTTAAGGTCGGACGGGCGGCAGAGGTTTTTCTGCAAAGCGCGGATTTGAACCGGAGACCGCCGCCGGCGAGGCCCGAGGCCCAGGGCGCCCTGTCACCGCCGCGGCCCGCGGCGCCCCCGGAAGGGGGCGGTGCAGCCAAGTTTAGCGGCTCAAGCCCCCGGGAACGAGACGGTTACCCAGGTCCCGCCGGGATGGCTGTCCACCCGGATCTCAGCCTGATAGGGGGCCAGGAGCCGGCGCACCATGAACAACCCCAGGCCGGCCCGGTCCCCGCCGGGGGTTTGCCTGGTAGTGAAGAAAGGCTGGAAGATCCGGGGTAAATGAGCCGGCGGGATGCCCACTCCGGTGTCGCCGAGGCGCAGGATGAACCGCCGGTCCCGGCAGGCGGTCTCCACCGTCAGGCGCGGGCGGTCCGTCCCGGCCATGGCCTCGAGAGAGTTGTCGATGAGATTGCGGAAAGACTGGCTGAAATCGATATAGTGTCCGGAGAATAATGGCAGGTTGTCCTGGAAGTGACATTCCCGGGTTACCTGGTGCTTAAAGAAGGGCTGGGCCTGATAGAGTTCCAGTTCCTGCCGCAAGAGCTGATTGAGGTCGAGGGGGAACTTCTCCTGAATGCTCTCATGCACCCCCTGGGCCACCAGGGTTCGGGCCAGGTCTTGGAGGCGATTGAGTTCCCGGCGTAATTGGCTGAATTTCGCCTGGCGGGAATGGTTCAGGGTCATGAGGGGTTCGGCGCCGGCCAGGGGGAAGGCGGTGATCAGGTCCAATTCCTCCTGGGCTTTTTGCTCCAGGAGGTCCAGTTGGAAGGAGAGGACCTGGAGCGGGGTGTTCATCTGGTGGACAAGGCCCAGGCAGCGGCGGCCGACGCTGGAGTGGCGATAGTAGCGGGCCAGCTCTGTAAAGCTTAGCTCGAGGACGGCGGGGTCCTCGGGGGAATCCGGCGGCGAAGCGGATACCGTGACGGAGTGCCAAGGCTCCGGCGAGGCCTCGGGCCCGGAGGCCGGCCCGGGCAGGCCCTTTAAGACCTGGGGATCCCTCCCTGAATCAACCGATATATGCTTCATGCCCATGAGTCTGCTCGCTTTTCAGGCCCGCGCCATTGCCGGCAGACGTCCTTTATCCCTTGGGGGAACGGCCGGCTGCCGCTTTCCCGGCGCCCCTGCTGTCCTTATCGGCTGATTTGCCGGTAACATGAATGTCCCCGCACGGTGGGATGATCTGCCGCGTAGAGTCTCCGGCCCGGCCTGCCTTTGCCGCCCCCAGGTCATTTGGTATAATGACCCCCAGTTTTCATCCCCATAAAGATCCGTGAGGTTAAGTGATGATTAAGAGAGAGGTGTGGTATTTCAAGGGTGTGGGTCCGCAGAACACGCCGGCCTGCCTGGACCTAATGGAGAAGGCCGTGGCCGAGGGGTTTCGCCATCTGGTGGTGGCGTCCACCACCGGCGATTCCGGGGTGCAGGCGGCCCGGCGCTTTGAGGGCAAGGACGCCAACCTGGTGGTGGTGGGGCACTCCGTGGGGTTCAAGGGGCCCAATATGGACGAGTTTCTGGAGGAACATTACCAGGAGATCACCCGCCTCAAAGGCAAGGTGCTCAAGGCCACCATCCTGATGCACTCCCTGGAGACGAGCCTGGCGGACCAATTCAAGGGCAGCGCCCCCACCCTGCTCATCGCCAACACCTTGCGGCGCCTGGGGCAGGGGATCAAGGTGTGCTGCGAGATCGTCATGGAGGCGGTGGATGCGGGCCTCATCCCGGAAGGGGAGGAAGTGGTGGCCGTGGGGGGCACGGCCCGGGGTTGGGACACCGTGGCCATCGTCAAGAGCGCCGCGTCCAAGCGTTTCATGCAGCTCTCGGTCCTGGAGATCTGGGGCAAGCCCCGGGTGTGAGGGCGGGCAGGGCCTTTAGGGGGCCGCGGCCGGGAGGGAAGTGAGGCCGGCGATCTCGACGCGATTCCGGCCGGCTTGTTTGGCCCGGTAGAGGGCGACGTCGGCGGCGGCGATGACCTCTGCGGCAGTGGCCCCGTGGTCCGGAAAGATGGCCACCCCCAGGGAAAGGGTGGGAGATTTAAGCAGATGGTCCTGGTATTGCATCTGGAGAGCCTGGACCGCCTGGCGCACATTTTCGGCCCGGGCCTGGGTGGCCGGT
Organism: Desulfobaccales bacterium; assembly: GCA_052139855.1. Lineage (GTDB taxonomy): Bacteria > Desulfobacterota > Desulfobaccia > Desulfobaccales > 0-14-0-80-60-11 > 0-14-0-80-60-11. The sequence continues at coordinate 9,915 of JBKQVS010000127.1, read as the reverse complement.
AACGCGGCCCCCGGCATGACCAGCAAAAATTCCTCCCCGCCATACCGGCAGACGATGTCTTCGGATCGAATCCCGGTGGTGAGCACGCCGGCCAGGGCGCTCAAGAGCGCATCCCCCGCGGCATGTCCGAAGGTATCGTTGAAGTCCTTAAAATGGTCCAGGTCCATCATTACCACCCCCAGGTGAGCTTTCAGGCGCCTGGAGCGATGTAATTCCCGGTCCATGGTCTCTTCCAGGTAGCGGCGGTTGTACAACCCGGTGAGGGGATCACGGATGGCCTGGTTTTGCAGGGTCTCCCGCAACTTCAAGTTGGCCAGGGCCAGGGCCAGGTTCTCAGCGAGGGCCACCGCCAGCCGCTGCTTGGCATCCAACTCGCCTGCTTCACGCCCCTGGGTGGCGCAGGTGAGGAAGCGGATATGGAGGAGGCCCTGGGAGGTTCCCTGGGCCGTCAGGGGCACGCAGAGATAACTGGTGGCCAGAGAGTCGGTTGCGGAGATATGCTTGCAGATGAGTTCCCGGGCGGGATCGGCCACCCGATAGGCCCGGCCGCTGCGCACGGCCCAACAATCATCCGGAGGAAAGAGTTCCTCAGAGGGCGGGAAGGGGCCCCAGGTCGTCACCGAACTCAAGAGGTCTTTGGAGCCGCGCAGGAGATACAAGGCGCCGGCGTCGGTGGGGAAAAACTTCGGGACAAAGTGGCTGATAGCTGCAAAAGCCTCCCCGGAGGTTTGACAGGTTTGGAGCATATCGCTCATTTCATTGAGCAGAGCCATGCAGCGGTTCCGTTCTTCCCCTTCCTGAACCAGGCCTTGGAGTTGGAAGTTGGCACTCTGCAGCGCTTCCTGGGCCTGGCGCTGCTCGGTGATGTCGATATTGGCGCCCCGGTATCCCAAGGAGTTTCCCCGGGCATCGAGAACGGGGACACCGCTGGTGGATAACCAGACAATGGCCCCATTCTTATGAGAGTTTGGGCTGATGAAGTCTCGGAAGGGCTGTTGGGCGTTAAATAGGGCAAAAGCCTGGTCCGTGAGATCCTGCCGGGCATCCGGGAGAAAGAAATCAAAAAAATGCCGGCCGATTATTTCTTCAGGCTGATAGCCTAACAATTGCTCCACCACCGGACTGGAATAGGTGTATTTTCCCTCCAGGTCCACTTCCCAAACCCATTCCACCACATTCTCGGCAATGTCCCGGAATCGGCGCTCGCTCTCCCTGAGGGCCTCCGCCGCCTGGACCTGCTCGGTGATGTCCCGGGCGTATTCCACCACTCCGGTTATGGCCCCCGAGGCAGGGTCGAAGATGGGAAAGGTCAACAGGTTTAAGTGCCGGAGCCCGGGTTTCCCCTCAAAGCGAGTGGACACGACTTCACTGTCAGCTTGCCCGGACTGGAGAGTGCGCCGCACCGGGCAGATGGGGCAGGGTTCGCTGGTTTCATGGAAGGCGGCGTAACATTTCTTGCCCACCAGGGGCATGGCATAGGCATGGTCCCGCTCTTTGCCCTGGTTGACCCGGATGATAGTGAGCTGGGGATCAATGATGCTGATGCCGTCCTGAATGCTGTCAAAGATACTGGACAGGAAGCGCTCCCTTTCCTCCAAGGCGGCCTCGGCCCGCCGCAGGGCGGCTTCGGCCGCCTTGCGGGCGGTAATGTCCATCATAACCCCCTGGAGGAAAAGGGGCCGGCCACTGGGGGCCGGCACCGGCCTGGCTTCGGCATGAAACCAGAGCAGGGCGCCGGCGCGGGACTGCATCCGGATTTCATCCACCAGCGGCGTCAGGGTGGCGAAGCTTGCCTCAATTTCGGCCAGGACCCGGTCCCGGTCGTCGGGATGAACCTGATTTTTCCAGATGGCGGGATCGGCCAGATACTCGTCGGGGGAGACGCCCAGCAGGGCCTCGGCCGGGGGACTGACATAGAGGAGGGTCCCGGCCTCATCCGGGGCCATGGCAAAAATGATCGCGGGCAATTGCTCCACCAGGGTGCGGTATTTCTCTTCGGAGACCCTCAGGCTTTCCTGGCGCTGCTGCAGGGTGGCGGCCATTTGGTCAAAGGACTGGGCCAGTTGGCCGAATTCGCCGTCATCGTAAGACAAACCGGAGCGCACCTTGAGGTCGCCGCCGGCGAACTGTTGGGCCTGGTTCACCAGGGTCCGGGTCCGGTTAATCAGGAAGACTTGACCGAGGAGCCAGGCTAAAACCAGCGCCAGGACCGCCGCCACCCCCAGGGCCAGCAGATTGCGGACCAAAATTCGATTGGGTTCGGAATAAATCGTCTTCAGCGGCACGCCCGCATAGACAAAGAGATCATGGCTCCCGACTTCCAGGGGAGTGAAGGCAAACACCCAGGGGCCCCCATCGATGCCCATGGCTTCGGCTACTCCTTCCGTCTTCGCCAGGACGATCTTGACGATCTCGGCCTCGGGCAGGGGCTAGCCCACCCAGAGCTCCGGCTGGGGATAGCGGGCCAAGATGGCGCCGTGGCGATCGATGACGGTGAGCATGGCGCCGGGCGGCATTTTGGTCTTGGCAACGAGAGCGTTGAGGTAATCGAGGACTATGGAGGCGGTGACCACCCCCTGCACCACGCCGTGGTCGATAAGCGGGTAACCGAAATGAAGGGTGGGCTTACCCGAGGCGCGGTCGATGCCGAATTCACCGATGGCGAAGTCCCGGGTTTTAAGGGCCTGCTCAAAATGGCTGCGGCCGGCGGCGCTGGCCGCGGGCTGCGGCAGGGCGCTGGCGAACAAATTGCCTTGAGGGTCGTAAGCCGAGATATTGGCGTAAATCTTCTGCTTCTCCAGAATCCTGGCAAACAGGGCCATGCAAGCCGCCCCCTCCCGCTGGCGCACACAGGAGACCTCCGACAGGCTTAACAGCAGTTGTCGGCATCCCTCCACCACCCCTTCCTGGTGCGCCCCGGCATGATTGACCAGATCCGTGACGTCTCTTTTGGCCTCAGCCGCGGCCATGCGGCGTTGTTCCAGGCCGGAGTAGAGGATCACGCCGAGAGCCGGCAGGGCTGCCAGGAAGACCAGCAGTATCAGCCGGAAACGTAGCGTGGTGAGAAAATGATACATCCGTTACCTGCTCGCAGGGCCGGGGAAAACGCCACAAGCCCGGCCAGGTTATTCAGGCGAGGCGCGCCTTGCCCTTAGGGGCAGCAGCCGGGTTGGGGCAGCCAGGGAACCGGCTGATGATGATTCGGGTTACCTTATTGCTTATATCGGCAGGTTGAGCCAGGTCCAAAAGAATTAAGGGAGGGTTGGGTGGTAACTTCTCTCCGGCTCAGCCCCAAGGCGTGAGGAGAATGGCAGGGTGGAAAGGCCAAGGCCCATCCTGGTCATTGACAGCGGCGGTGGGAGCGGCTATAAGGGGGAAAAGGAAACCCTGATGGAAACCTCCCCCCGCGTCCTTTACCTCATCGACATCAGTTCCTATTTCTACCGGGCTTTTCACGCCCTGCCGGCCCTGTCTAACACCCGGGGGCTGCCCACCAACGCGGCCTACGGGGTGACCACGATGCTGCTGAAGGTGCTGAGGGAGCGGCAGCCCCAGCACCTGGCCCTGGTGTTCGACGCCAAAGGCCCCACCTTCCGGCACGGCCTGTATAAGGAATATAAAGCGCACCGGCCGCCCATGCCGGAGGCCCTGGTGACCCAGCTCCCCTATATAAAGAAGATTATCGACGCCCTCAACCTGCCCTCCCTGGTGTACGAGGGGTATGAAGCCGATGATCTCATCTGCACCCTGGTGCGGCGGGCCCGGGAAGAGGGCCTGGGGGTGGAGATCATTTCGGGGGACAAGGACCTCCTGCCCCTGGTGGCCGACGGGGTGGACATGTGGGATCCCATGAAAGAGGTGCGCTATGACCCGGCGGCCATCCGGGAGAAATATGGCCTGGCCCCGGAGGAGCTGGTGGAGGTAAGGGCCCTGGCGGGGGATGCCAGCGACAACATCCCGGGGGTGCCGGGCATCGGGGAGAAGACCGCGCTCAAGCTGATCGCCCAGTATCACAGCCTGGAAAATCTGCTGGCCAATCTAAATAGTATTAAAGAAAAATCCCTGAAGGCCCGATTAGAGGAACATGCCGATAAGGCGCGGCTCAGCCGGCAGTTGACCGAGCTTGAGGCCCGGGTGCCCCTGACGGTGGACCTGGCGGCCCTCCGGCCCGGCCCCCCGGACCGGGAAGCCCTGCGGCAGTTGTTCGTGGAGTTGGAATTCAGCAAATTGGTGAAGGATTTGGGGTTTGACCACCAATCCCAGGTGGCCGGAGCCCTGGTGCAGGGGTCTGAGGAGCTGGAGCGGGTGGTCCAGGCCGTCCGGGAGGCGGGGGTTATGGGCCTGGCCTTCGTCATGAGCGAGCAGCACCCGGTGTTGGCCGAGGTGGCCGGGGTGGGCCTGGCGTGGCGGAGCGGGGAGGGGGCGTATATCCCCCTGGCGCCCGGGGAGCCAAACCGGGCCGTGTGGGAGAAGCTGGGCCCGGTGTGGTCCGATGCGGGCGTCGCCAAAGTAGGGGCGGATCTCAAGGGCGCGATGCTCCTGGCCCAGCGGTTCGGGCCGGACCTGAAGGGGATCACCGGCGACATCCTATTGGCGTCGTACCTCCTCAACCCGGCGCGGTATGAGCAGACCCTGGAAAATGTGGCCTTGCACTACCTGGGGCTCAACCTGCCGGGTCCCCGGGAGTTGGCGGGCCGCCCCACCACGGCGGCGGGGTTGGACCGGGAGCTGGCCTGCCAGTATGCGGCGCCGCGGGCCGAGGCGGCGGTCAGGCTCTGGCCGGAGCTTAAGGGCGCACTGGAAAAGGAAGGTCTCTGGGAGCTCTATGCGCGTCTGGAATTGCCGCTGCTGGGCATCCTGGCCCGCATGGAGGCCCGGGGGATTCTCCTGGACCAGGGCTTTCTGCGGCGCTTCGGCCAGGACCTGGAAAGGGCGATGCAGCGTCTTGAGAAAGAAATTTACGGGCTGGCGGGCGAGGAATTTCTCATTCAGTCGCCCCAGCAATTGGGCCGCATCCTCTTTGAGAAGATGAAACTGACGCCCCAGAAGAAGACCCGGGGCAAGACCGCGTACTCCACCGACGTGGAGGTGCTCCAGGCCCTGGGGCAGGAGAGTCCCATTGCGGCGAAGGTCCTGGAGTACCGCAGCATGGGCAAACTCAAATCGACTTACGTGGATGCCCTCCTGAAGCTGGCGGACCCGGCCACCGGACGGGTGCACACCACGTTTCTCCAATCGGTGGCGGCCACCGGGCGGTTGAGCAGCCGGGACCCCAATTTGCAGAACATCCCGGTGCGGGGGGAGTTAGGGGGGCAGATTCGCCAGGCCTTTGTGCCGGGTCCGGGACGGGTGTTCCTGAGCGCCGATTATTCGCAGATGGAGTTGCGCATCCTGGCGCATTTCTCGGAGGACCCGACGCTGCTCAAGGCCTTCCAGGACGGGATCGACATCCACCGGCAGACCGCGGCGGTGGTGTTCGGCATCCACCCGGAACTGGTGAGCCCGGATATGCGGCGCCAGGCCAAGGTGGTCAACTTCGGGATCCTTTACGGCATGAGCGGCTTTGGCCTGGCCAAACAGCTGGGGGTGAACAACCGGATGGCCAATGAATTCATCCAGCGATATTTTGCCAAATATTTCCGGGTCAAGGCCTATCTGGAGGAGACGTTGGAGCAGGCGCGGCACCAGGGGTGGGTGACCACGCTGATGGGGCGCCGGCGCCAGACTCCCCAGATCAACAGCGGCAACCGCATCGTCCGGCAGGAGGCGGAGCGCAGCGCCATCAATACGCCTCTGCAGGGGACGGCGGCGGATATCATCAAGGCCGCCATGCTGGAAGTGGAAGGGGCGCTGGCCGGGGCGGGCCTGTCGGGAGCGATGCTCCTGCAGCTCCATGACGAGCTTTTGTTTGAAGTGGACCGGGGGGAAGTGGCCGGCACCGCCAGGCTGGTGCGCCGGGTCATGGAGGGGGTGGTGAGACTGAAAGTTCCCCTGATGGTGGACCTAAAGGTGGGGGAAAACTGGGGAGAGATGAATTTTTATGGTTTGGAGGGTTCGGAGGGCAACCGATATTAACAAGTAATAACAATATGTTATCTGGACAGGGCCATGAGGCCTGAAAAAAAAGTTTCAGAAAGGAAAGTTTTTACTTGAAATTTTTCAGCCAATCCTTATAGTTAATCAAAATTAAGGTCTCAGGGCTCCGCCCCCGGAGTCTCAAAAAAAAAATACAGGAGGCCATAATTTTTCTTGATATTTTTAGCCCATTATTATTAAATGTGGGCATATTACTTACCTTAAACCATCTCTTTGAGAAGGGGGGATAGATGATGAGGAAAGCTTTGGTAAGGAAAGGCTTTGCACTGGCCATTCTCTTGGCGTTTGTTGCCGCCCTGGGAATGGGGTGCTGCGACGCCTGCAAGAAAAGCGTAGACGAAGCCAAAATGTACGCCGATCAGGCGGCGGCTTCGGCTGCGAAGGCGGACAGCGCGGCACGGAACGCCGAAATGGCGGCGGCAGACGCGAAAGCTTCGGCTGACAAGGCTGAGGCAGCGGCTGATCGGGCTGAGGCTGCGGCAGCGAAAGCTGAGGCCTGCCTGATGAAGAAGATGCGGAAGTAAAGCACCGAGGGTTGATCAGCTAATGGAGAGGTCAAAATTCTCTCCGAAAGGGGGTAATCGATGAGGAAGGTATTGAGAAAAGGCTATGCCTTGGCTCTCCTCGCGGTCTTTGCCCTGGTGCTGGGAGGTGCTGGCTGCTGCCAAAAGTACTATGATCAGTGTTCAATGTACTCACAGCAAGCTAAAGCTTCTGCAGATCGGGCAGCCGCGTCGGTGGTAAAGGCTGAAGCGGCCGCACAAGATGCCAAAGTCCCCGTACCGCGCGCTTCCGCAGCAGCCAACAAGGCTGAAGCGGCTGCCGCACGGGCCGAAGATGCGGCAGCAAAAGTGTGCGCCATGGTTAAACATTACAAGGGCAAGAAAAAGGCCAAGAAAAAGGCCGTTAAATGCCCGCCGGTCAAACCGGCTAAGAAGTAAGGCATTATCGAAGTTTTCTGGGATTAATCCTAGAGTACCCAGATTCAGAAGGTGTGGATTGAGCTTTGCTCACCACACCTTCTGTCTTTTCGGGGCCTAATGCGTCCATAACCTCTCTGCTCTCTCCGGAACCGCGTAAAATTCAGGGCGCCAACCCAGAGCCGGGATCGTAGCACCGGTTCAGTCCAAGATCTCCTCAGACCAAGCCGGCATACCGGGCAATCTGTGCGTCAACCAAAAGCTGGCTGTTTTCCGCTTGCCGCGGGTAGCTGGCGCCGGTGGGGTTATGCCGAAGCACCAGGGCCAGGGAGCGGGGCTGCGCCGGAGGTGGAAGGGAGGGGGCCGGGAGGATGGCCTTGAGGAAATTGAGCACGTTATGGGGCCCGGCGAGCGCCGCCGGGAAAAAAGATGGGGGCCGGAGTGGCGGCCCCCAGAGCCAGGGTTCAGCTTGAGAAGATGCAATCCATAGGGGAGTAATGCTCGCCGCTAGGGGGAAGGGGCTTGCAGGGCCAGGCTGTCGGCCCCGGCGGCTCCCCGGGTGATATCCATCGGCAGGCCGTATTGTTCCTCTACCGCCTGCATCACCTTGCGCATATTCACCTGGTCCGCCAGATTCCGCTGCTCCAGCAGGTTGAGCACGTGCAGGAGCATGGAGGGGATTTTGAAGTACACGTCCTCGTGCACCGAAAGATAGATGCGGCCCTGGCGGAAGCCGATTTTGGCCGGCTCGTAGATGTATTCCACACTGGTGCCCACCGGCACCATGGGGAACAACTTCTTGATATGTTCCGGATACATGCGGGTGCAGCCGTGGCTCACCAGGCGGCCCACCCCCAGGGGCATGGCGGTGCCGTGGATGCCGTAATCGCCCCAGGAGAGGGTAAGCTTGAAATCCCCCATGGGATTTTCCCCACCCGGGGGCATCACCGCCATACCATACTTTTCCTGCAAAGACTTGGGGATATGCCAGGCCGGGTTTACCTTCTTCTCGATTACCCGGAATTTCCCCTGGGGGGTCCGGAAATCCAACACCCCCATGCCGATGGGGAAGGTGTAGACCTGGGTATTGTTGTTAATGAAGTAGTAGAGGCGCATTTCCCCGGTGTTGACGATGATCTGGTTGCCATGGTTATTGGGCACAATCCACAGGGTGGGAATGGTCAGCTCGGCGCCGGCAGGCAGGATGAAGGGGTCCCAGTGCCGGTAGAGGACCCCGAGCTCAGAATAGCCCAGGCCATAGTGCCGGGCCAGTTCCAGGAGGTCGTCGCCTTTTTGGATACAGTAGTGCTGGATGGCCCCCACCAGGGTAAGGGCCTGGGGGTCGACGCCTTCGGAGGAGGCCGGCAAATGGATGTCGTAAGGACCGGCGGCCATGGCCGGCAGAGCTCCGGCCAACAGCAGGAAAGCCAAAAAAATCAGGGTTATCCGGCGCATATCGTCACCCCTGGGGTTGAACGGCAGGCTGCCGACCTGCCGATCCCATCTCCGGTCTGCATAAGGCTGCCGGCATTATCTTAGAGAGCTCGTAGCCGCCCCCTCAAAGCCAACATTCTTTTTCGTGATATCTATGGGCATGCCGGTTTGCTCTTCCACGGTTTGCATCACTTTCTGGCTATCCACCTGATCGGCCAGACCCCGCTGCTCTATCAGATTCAGGACATGGAGGAGCATGGAGCGGATCTTAAAATACACGTCGTCGTGCACCGAGAGATAGATGTGACCCTGGCGAAAGCCGATCAGGGCGGGTTCGTAGATGTATTCCACTTTGGTGCCCATGGGGACCATGGCAAAGAGTTTCTGGATATCTTCCGGGTAGAGGCGGGTGCAGCCATGGCTGACCAGACGGCCCACGGCCCAGGGCAGATTGCAGCCGTGGATGCCGTAGTCGCCCCAATTCAGGCCAAGTTTAAAGGCGCCCATGGGGTTATCCGGACCTGCGGGCATCACCGCCATGCCGTATTTTTTCTGCAGCTGCTTGGGAATATGCCAATCGGGATTTACTTTCTTTTGATTGACGAAAAAATTGCCGGTGGGGGTCTTGAAGTCCAGGACGCCCATGCCGATGGGGTAAGTATAGACCTGCGTGCCATTGTTGACGAAATAGAAGAGGCGCATTTCCCCGGTGTTCACCACGATTTGGGCGCCATGCCCGGTGGGGACGATCCAGAGGGACGGAATGAGCATGTTGGCTCCCACCGGAGGCAAGAAAGGTTCCCAATCCCGGTACATGGCGCCGATTTCCGTCCAACCCAGGTCGTAGAGCCGGGCGATATCCAGGAGGTCTTGCCCTTTTTTAACTACATGGCGTTTGGGTGAGCCGATAACGGTCACCGCCTGGGGATCGATGCCGATGGGTCTGGCTGGCGGCCTGATGTTGTAAGGTCCTCCAGCCCAGGCGCTCCAAGCGTTCAGCAAGAAAAGCCCAACCGCCAGTATTTTCATTAAGGTGCGCATGCTCTTACCTCTGACCAGGACGATAAGGTTTCAGACTGGATGAGAAGGGCGGCTCCATAATGCCTTTCTCGGTGACAATGCCGGCAATCAAGTCGTTGGGGGTGACATCGAAGGCCAGGTTGAGGGCCGAGGCCCCGGCCGGGGCCACCGCCTGCCCCCAGAGATGGGTCACCTCTTCGGCGGCCCGTTCTTCCACCGGGATGTGGGCGCCGTCGGGGATGGAGAAATCAAAGGTGGACAAAGGCGCGGCCACGTAAAAGGGGATGTCGTGATGGTGGGCCAGGACCGCCACGCTGTAGGTGCCGATCTTGTTGGCGGTGTCGCCGTTGGCGGCGATGCGGTCCGCCCCCAGGATGACCAGGTCAACCTTGCCCTGGTGCATCAGGGTGGCGGCGGCCCCGTCGGGGATGAGGGTGTAGGGAAT
>JBKQVS010000126.1:0-15333 GCA_052139855.1 Desulfobaccales bacterium | reverse complement strand
AACTCGTCCACGATGAGGACCTGACCCTCTTTGACGATGTAGTCCACGTCCCGTTTGAAGAGGTTGTGGGCCTTCAAGGCGGCGTTGAGGTGGTGCAGGACCTCGATGTTCCGGGGATCATAGAGATTAGGCAGGTTGACCAGTTTTTCGGCGTGGGCGACGCCGTCTTCGGTGACGACGACGGAGCGGGCCTTTTCGTCCACGGTGAAGTCCTGCTCCGCCTTCAACTGCTTGGCCACCTGGTTGAGGGTGTAGTAGAGCTGGGTGGATTCCTCGGCGGGGCCGGAAATGATCAAGGGCGTCCGGGCCTCGTCCACGAGGATGGAATCGACTTCGTCCACAATGGCATAGTGGAAGTCGCGCTGGACGTAATCATCCAGGGAGAACTTCATATTATCCCGGAGATAGTCGAACCCGAACTCGTTGTTGGTGCCGTAGGTGATGTCGGCATGGTAGGCCTGGCGGCGCTCGTTGTCGTCCAGGCCGTGGACGATGGTGTCCACGGTGAGGCCCAGGAAGCGGTAGATGCCCCCCATCCAGCGGGCGTCCCGGCGGGCCAGGTAGTCGTTGACGGTGACGATGTGGACGCCGCGGCCGGTGAGGGCGGGGAGGTAGGCGGGCATGGTAGCCACCAGGGTTTTGCCTTCACCGGTCTTCATTTCGGCGATCTTGCCCTGGTGCAGCACGAGGCCGCCGATGACCTGGACGTCGAAGGGGCGCATCCCCAGGACCCGGACGGAGGCTTCCCGGGCCGTGGCAAAGGCCTCGGGCAACAGGTCCTCCAGAGGCTCGCCGTTATCGAGACGCTCTTTGAAGAGGGCGGTTTTAGCCTGGAGGTCGGCGTCGGACAAGGCCCGGTATTCCGGCTCAAGGTTGGTGATCAGGTCCACCAGGGGGGCCAGGCGCTTCAGTTCCCGCTCGTTTTTACTGCCGAAAACCTTTTTCAGAAAGAGATCGATCATAGGGGTGTCTGCCAATAAAAAACCCCGATAAAGCCGGGCTTCACCGGAGAAGTTGAGACGTGGTTTACGGTTGTCCTATCGCCGGCCGCGGGGTTCATTTTCTTGTCGGCCATATCACCCCGCCGGGAAGACGAGGTTCTTTTTAAGAAAATAACGCACCGACGCATGACTGTCAAGTTAAGCCCCGGGGTCCGGCGCGGTCAGGTCCAGGAGCATGGGAATTTCATCGCAGTCGGGAAATTTGACGCAATTGACGCAATCGGCCCAAACGATGGGCAGCAGCTCCTCCCGGGACACGACCCGGAAGCCGAAACGCTGGAAGAACTCCGGGACCAGGGTCAGGAGGAAAATTTCGCTCAAGCCGATGGCCCGGGCCTCGGCCAGGCAGGTGGAGACCAGAGCCGAGGCGATACCCCGGCCCCGGTGGGTCGGCACCACGGCCACGGAGCGGATTTCTCCCAGGCCGGCCCAGCAGACGTGCAGGGCGCCGATGCCCAGGAGGGGGCCCGGCTCCTGGCGATAGACGTAGTAATCCCGCAACTGGCCGTAGAGATCGGCCAGGGTCCGGGGCAGGATGCCTCCATCCTGGGAAAATTCTACCAGGAAGCGGCGGATTTCCGGGACTTCCTGTATGTTCGCCTTGCGGATCATTTTACGGCCATGGGGTTACGGAAAGATTGGGCTTCAGTTATACTTTTAAGATTATATCATCAGGTTAAAGGTAAAACCACTATGTCCGTCATTGCGAGAGATAACTATGTCACCCTGGAGTACCGCCTGTGGCTGGATTCGGGGGAGCAACTCCGGGGCACCCCGGAGGCGCCGGCGGTGCTCACCTTTGTGGCCGGCTGCAACGAACTGATGCCGGGGCTGGAGCGCCGCCTCTTGGGGCTCAGGGAGCAGGATGCGGTGGAGTTCGTCGTGCCCGCGGCCGAGGCCTTCGGGGACTATGACCCTGATTTTGTCCAGGAGTGGAGCCACAAGGTCTTTCCCCCGGACATGGAGCTCAAGCCGGGCCAGAAGGTCCTGCCGGCCAACCTGCCGTTTCCGCCGGAATATCCGCTGAGCGTCAAAGAAGTCAGGGAAGATTGCGTGATCCTGGATATGAACCACCCCTTTTCGGGCCACGACCTGCGCTACGAGGTGAAGGTGGTGGAGGTGCGCCCGGCCACCCCGGAGGAACTGGAGCCGTTGAAGCAGTGCCAGTCCTGCGCGGAGGGGATGAGCTGCGAGCACTGATGGTCTCACGCTAAGACGCCAAGGCGCCAAGAAGAAAAAAGGGGAGGGGGAGGGTCCCACCTCCCCCTGTCAGACTGTGAAGGCCCGGAGCGCTTAGAGTTCCGTTATGGTGATGGCCCCGGAAGGGCAGACCTCGATACAGCTCTCGCAGCCGAGACATTCATCTTCGTTCACCGGTGAGGCCTTCTCGTCCTGCATCTCGAAAACGCCTACGGGACAGACGTTAACGCACTCTTCGTCCCCGGTACATTTGTCCGTGTCAACTTCAACCCGCCAAGCCATAAGCTGCTCCCTCCTTGAAATATCGCACCATTAATCAATAATATATCAAAAAAGGTCCCGGGTGAAAACCAATGGGACAATTTTGTCGGGGGTGGGAACGGTCCACCGGGGCCGGCGATCCAGCGGGGCGCAAAAGTTAGGGGAAAGGGGGCAAGGCGATCCCGGGGTTAGAGGCGCACGCGGTCGGGTGTCTCGCACTCCGGGGAGGAAGAGTTTTCGTCCAGGATCGGGTCGCCATGGTACTCCCGGGCCCGGCGCACCAGCGCCCGGGCCCACTGGGGGCACCCCAGGGCGTGAAGGTGGGTGTAGGTGGCCAGGACGTTCCGGAAGAGGAGGCCTTCCCGCTGCCCGGCCATACCGGAGCCCCGGCTGACGTTAAAGGCCATGGGGACCTCGGGGGCCGGGTCGGGCACGATCCGGGAATAGTGAAATTCATGGCCCTTGAGCACGGTGCCCTTGGCGAAGTAGGGGTTGTTCCGGGCCACTTCCAATATCGTGTAGCCGTGCCCCTGGGGTTTTTTGCCCATGACGAAGTCATAAGGAAAGATACCCACCATGGGAAACTTGTCGCTCCCCACCTGGATGTGCTCGCCCAGGTACATAAGGCCGCCGCATTCGGCGTAGATGGGCAGACCGGCCTGGGCTGCGGCCTTGACGGAATTGCGGAAGCTCAAGTTCTCGCCCAAGGCCCGGGCGTGGGTTTCGGGGAAGCCGCCGCCGATATAGAGGGCGTCCAGGTGGGCCGGGAGCACCGGATCGTCCAGGGCGCTGATTTCCAAGACCGCGGCCCCCGCGTCCCTTAAGGCATCCAGGTTATCGGGATAATAAAACTGGAAGGCGGAGTCCCGGATGACGCCGATGACCGGCGGGGCGCAATCGGCGCAGAAAAAAGACGGGATGGCGGGGACTTCCGGGAAGGGTGGCGCCTGGGACGCCACCTGCCAGAGGCCCTCGAGGTCCAGGTAGCGCCGGGCCAGGTCCCGGGCGGTGGTGACGGCCTTCATGGCGGTGGCGTGCTCCTGGGGGGGCACCAACCCCATGTGGCGTTCGGGGAAGACCTCGCACTTGAGGCGGGGGATGGCCCCCAGCACCGGAATGCCGCAATAGGTTTCGATGGCCTGGCGGATGATGGCTTCGTGGCGAGGACGGGCGATCTGGTTGAGGATGACGCCCCGGATGGGGACCTGGGGGTCGAAGTACTGGCAGCCCAAGACCAGGGCGGCGGTGGTGCGGGTCCGCATGGTGCAGTCCACCACCAGGACCACCGGGGTGGCCAGGAACTTGGCCAACTCGGCGGTGCTATAAGTACCCTGGGCGTCGAGGCCGTCGTAGAGGCCCCGGTTGCCTTCGATGAGGAGGCCATCCGCCTGGGAGGCATGACGGGCCACAGAAGCCAGAATCTGGTCCCCCTCCATGAGGAAGGGGTCCAGATTATGGCTGGGGCATCCCGCTGCCAGGCAGTGCCAGGCCGGGTCGATATAGTCGGGGCCCTTCTTGAAGGGCACCAATCGACGGCCCTGGTCCCGCCAAGCGGCCAGGAGCCCCAGGGTCAAGGTGGTCTTGCCGGCCCCACCCCGAAGTGCTGCCAGCAGCAGTCGGGGACAGGGCATGTGCATCAGTGCTTGGCAGCTCCTTCTTCGTGGGGGATTTCGATGAAGCTCCCACCGAAGTAGGTATAGACGCAGCGGCTGCCGTCAATGAGATCCTTGATCGCGAACTTGACGTCATTCTTGGGCTGATCAGGATGCGCTTTGAGGACGGCCTTCTGGATGTCCATGGCCTTGAGCTGCTTTTTGCCCTGGGCCTTCGCGACCATGTCGAAGATAAATTCCACCAGCTCTGCTTTGGGAAGTGCCATTTATCTCACCTGCTTTAGAATTTAAAATGCATCGACGTCCGATAGGTGTCATAGGCCCACCGGTAGTCGTCAATGTGCTGGAAGGTAAAGGGAATCTCGCATACTTCAAAGAATTTTTCCCAACCGATCCGGGTAACCCATTCACCCACGCGCTCGAACTTGTTGGCGCCTTCGGCGTACTTGGTGATGATCTTGCGGACGGCCTTAACCACCTCGGGCCAGCGGGGCGGGTTGTTGGGCAGATAGGGCACCGCCAGCTTGGAGAACATGGGCGGGCTCTTGGCATTGGAGACTTTGCCGCCGACCAAGAGGGCCACGCCGCCTTTGACGGAGTCAAACACCGGCAGGGCCGGGCACATGGTGTAGCAGTTGCCGCAGTACATGCAGCGCTCGTCGTTGATCACCACGCTCTTGATGGCCTTGTCCGGATGGGGCCGAATGGCGCCGGTGGGGCAAGCCGCGATGGTGGTGGGAATTTCACACAGGTGGCGCAGCCTCTCGTGGTTAACTTTGGGGGGCGTGCGGTGGATCCCCAAGATGGCGATGTCGGAGCAGTGCACCGCGCCGCACATATTGAGGCAGCAGGCCAGGGCGATGCGCACCTGGGCCGGCAGCTTGTGGCTGCCGAAGTACTCGAACAGGTCGTCCATGACGGCCTTGACGATGCCCGAGGCGTCGATGGCCGGGGTGTGGCAGTGGACCCAGCCCTGGGTGTGGACGATGCTGGTCACCGAGTGGCCGGTGCCGCCCACGGGGATGCCCATCTTTTTACAGGCGTCCTTCAAGCCGGCGATCTTGCCCTGGTCGGTGAGCAGGAACTCGATGTTGTTCCGGCTGGTGAAGCGCAGGTAGCCATCGCAGAATTTGTCGGCGAGGCCGCAGACATCTTTGATGAAGTCGGTGGTCACCAGGCGGCCGGAACCGCCCCGGACGGAAAAGACCTTGGCGCCGGATTCGGAGACGTGCACCAGGACGCCGGGTTCCAGGATTTCGTGGTATTTCCACTTGCCGTAGTTGTCTTTGATGATGGGCGGCAAGAACTTGTCAAATTTTGGGGGGCCAATATCAGTTATACGGTCAGCCATTTTCCTCATTCCTCCTTATGATTCGGCACTAGGCCAGGCAAGTATGCTTAATGAGAAAGTCGCCTCATTATTTGATGTATTTACGGCCCGCGGCCTCGGCCTCGAAGTCTTCGGCGTGCCAGAAAAAGAAGGGGTTGGCCCGGGGGGTCCTGACGGTCTGGGGCACCGGGGGCAGTCCCACGCCCTGGAAGAAACTCCGCATCCCCAGGCGCAGCATCAATTCACCCACGCGCTCCCGGTTTTTGCCGTTTTCCGACCACCATTCGTGGATATTGCCGATTAGCTCCGTGAACTCTTCATAGGGCGCTTCCATCTGCATGAAGGGGACGATAACCCAGCTCATCTGGGCGCCTTCCAGGATGGGGGCGTGCGATCCCAGGAGCAGGGTGGCGCCGCCTTCGGTGCCGGGCCGCAGGGCCTGGGGCATCATGTTGATGCAGTGCATGCAGTGGTTGCAGTTCTTGTTGTCGATGGTCAGCTTGCCGCCGTCATAGCTCATGCAGATGGTGGGGCAGAGATCGGTGACATCGGCCTTGATGTCGAGCTTTTTATAAACGGTGCCGCCGCCCGCAGGCTTGATTTCGCCGGCGGCATAGGCCTTGACCGCGGCCTGGTCGATGCGGATGTCGTCCTTCCAGACGCCGATGACGCTCATGTCGGCCCGGGCCACCGCGGCCACGCAGTCGTTGGGGCAGCCGGAGCATTTGACCTTGAACTTATAGGGGAAAGACGGGCGGTGCATCTCGAACTGGAAGTTTTGGGTGGTCTGGTAGCACAGGTCCATGGTGTCATAGCAGGACCATTCGCAGCGGGCCTTGCCCACGCAGCAGGACGGGGTCCGCATGGCGGAACCGGAGCCGCCCAGATCCCACCCTTTGGCCGTGAGTTCGGCGAAGGTGGGTTCCAGTTCATCGGTGGTGGTGCCCAGGAAGATCATGTCGCCGGTGGAGCCGTGCACGTTCAGGATGCTGCTGCCATGCCGGTCCCAAATGTCGCACAGGTCCTTCAGGGCCTCGGTGGTATAAAACCAGCCGGAGGGCTGGTTGACGCGTACCGTATGGAAATGCTCGACGCCGGGGAATTCATCCGGGATGTCGATGTAACGGCCGATGATGCCGGAGCCGTAACCCAGGACGCCCACGATGCCGCCATGCTTCCAGTGGGTAATCTTGTCTTTGTACGAGCGCTCCAATACACCCAGCAAATCCGCAGCTGATTTTTTCCGAGCGGCGACCCGCTTCAAATCCTTCACGAAGCTGGGCCACGGACCGGACTCCAGTTGATCTAGCAATGGAGTTTTATGCATGAACACGTTCCTCCCTTAATTGAATGGTCCCCTATGGGCTTATCCTTTTTTTCACAAAATCATTCCTATCTCATAATATCGCAAGGCATTTGTCAACTAAAAAATTGGTAGACTAAATTTCGTCAAGAATTTTCACGGGTCCAAGGTTTTGCAAAGCCTCGGCGCAGGCCGCGGCCGGGCCCATGACCAGGGTCACCAGGTTGGCGGGCTGCAGGTGATCCCGGGCCGCGGCGGCTGCGGTTTTCAGGCTGACGCGGCGGATTTGGTCACAATAGCGCTTGAGGTAATCGGTCCCCAGGTCATAGAGGTCGATGGACATCACCTGGCGGCCGATGCCCCGGGAGGTCTCCAGCCCGAGGGGGAAATGGCCCACGTAGTAGCTCTGGGCTTCCGCCAGCTCCTGATCCGCGACCCCGTTTTGGTGGACTTCGGTGATCACGGTGCGGATCTCCTCCACCACCTGGGCGGTGTTGGCCGCGGGGGTGAAGGTGGAGACGATAAAAGGCCCCGGGGCCCGGCGGAAGGAGAAACTGCTCCGGATGCCGTAGGTGAAGCCCAGATCGGAGCGGATGCGGGCCATGAGGCGGGAGGAAAAGCCGCCTTCGCCCAGGATGTAGTTCACCAACTTGAGGGGGAAGTAATCGGGGTGGGCCCGGGGTAAGCCCAGGTGTCCCACCCGGATCTCGCTTTGGGTCAGGTCGGGCCGGTCCAGGAGATAGATCCCCGGGGCGCAGAGGTGGTGCGGCGCCGCGGCGTAAGGCGGGCTGGCCGGGCCGCCGCCGGTCCAGTTGCCCCAGAGGCGGCCGGCCTCGGCTTTGATCCGGTCAAAGGCCGCCATGCCCACCACCACGAGGGTGGAGGTGGCCGGGGTGAACTCACGGCGGTAGAATTCCTGGAGATCGGCGACCCCGAGATTATCCAGGCTGCGGAGTTCTCCCGGCACCGCATGGCCGTAGGGCGAATCCCCGAAAAAGAGGCGCAGGTACCGAATACTGGCCATTTCCCGGGGATCGTCCTGCTGGTGCACCAGTTCGGCCCGGCGGCGCTCGGCCAGGAGAGAGAACTCGTCCGGGGGGAACCCGGGGGTCTGGACCACTTCGGCCAGGGTGGCCATCAGTTCGGAGAAATCCTCAGCGAGGCCTTCCAGGTTGACCAGGGTGGCGTCCCAGCCGCCCCGGGCGTGGAGTTCCGCGCCCCGGGATTCGATGTCCTCGGCCAGTTGCAACTGGGTGCGCCGGGCGGTGCCCAGGGTGAGGAGCTCCGCGGCCCAATCGGCGACGCCGGGCTTGTCCAGGGGGTCGGTTTCGGCGCCCCGCTTGGCCATGAAGGTGAGGCTCAGCCAGGGCACCCGGTCGTACTCCACGCCTAAAAGTTTCATGCCGCCCGGCAGGGTGGCCTGGTGGATTTCGGGAAGAAAATCGGTCATGATCGGTTCCTTATCTTACGGGGTCTCATGTAAAAACCTCCTGATCCGTTCGGCATTGGATTGCCAGGTGGACTTCGGGGGAATGTGAGGCCCCTCGAAGACTTCCACGGCGGTGAGACTGGGGAGCAGTTCCCGGGCCCGGCGCCGGGCCGGTTCCACCGGAATGAAGATATCCGATTTAGCCAGCAGTAACAGAGCGGGGGCCTTGAACCCCGCCAGGGTCATTTTATCGAATGGTCCCGGAGGGGCCACGTTTAACTTGACGTGGCGAAAGGTGGCGTCGAACACCTGCAGGGAATAGTCATCCGTTCTACCGGTCAAGGGCCGAACCGTGCCAATCAGGCGTTTCCGGCTGGGAAAAAAGCGGTACAACAGGCAAGGGATAAAGAACTTAATGGCCGTACCGAAGAACGGGACCGGGGTGAGGCCGGCGGGGGCCATCAGGGCCGCCCGGGAGATGCGCTCCGGGGCATAAGAGGCCGTATCCAGGAGGATGCCGCCTCCGAAGGAGACCCCGATAAAAGGAAGTTGTGGGAGGCCGAGGCCGTTCAGGACGTCCACCATCCATTTGCCGTAATTGTGGTCTCCCGGCGGCACCCGGACTTGGGCGCTGCGGCCCGGTTGGCCGATGGGGTCCGGGGCATAGAGCCGGTAGTCCCGGGCCAGGGGATGGAACCATTCCAAGATGCGCGGCGCCCCGGTGCTGATGCCGGTTAACAGCATCACGGGAGGCGCATCCGGGGGTCCGGCGGCCAGGACATGGGTGTGGCCGAAGCGGGTATCCACCATGTGGCTATGAGTTTCCAGCGCGAGACTGGCCAGCTTTGTCTCATAGAGGGCCAGGACTTCGGCCTGGCCCCGGGCACTTCGGTAGATGGGTGCTAAGGGCATAGGGTTTTCCCGGATATGATCGCTCATCAGGCCAGCGGCCCCAGGGCCTGGCTGAAGAGTTCTTTAAAGATAAAACCTTTAGCCTTCCCCACAAATTCCTGCGTAGCCCGAATGGTGTGATGCCGGGCTGAGACTCCCACCCCTAAATGGGTGAAATCGGGGTCGAGCAAATTGTCCCGGTGACCGGGGCTGCTCATCCAGTCATCCACGATTTCTTTTGCCAGCCTTTGAGCGTTACCGAGATTGTAGCCGGAGGCATACCAAATATTCTCACCCATATAGCGTACCCAGTGGGGGTAATGGTCCGATATCCGGGCATCGAAAGTTACCCCATCGGGGGTGGTATGGTCAAAAAACCGGCGCACCAGCATATCATCGCTATAGGCCCGGGCCACATTCGTGAGCTCATCATCCTTGATTAAGGGCGGAAGCCCCTTAGCCCGCCTGGCTCGGTTGGTCAGTTCAATGACCAGATCTTCAACCTTTTGCAAATACTTAACCCCCGGCGGCGGCGACACCGATTTGGGCTGATTAACCACGGGCGGGGCGAATACCCGGGTGACCACGGGCATCACCTGTGGGGAGAAAGAAACCAGCCCCGCTCCCAGGAGGCCTAGTATCATTAGTTTCACCACAACTGATTTCATGCAAGCCTTTCTTTTCGTGCGCAGTGAGCAGTAAGCAATGAGCCGGCCTGGTCGTCCACCCCTGAACGGTGTGCGGCTTACGGCTCCCTATTCTCAGGCCATCGGCCCCAGGGCCTGGCTCTCTTTCGGGGTGACCGGCTGAAGTACCACCACGGTGCGGTTGTCCTCCCGGAGGTAGGTCCGGGCCACCCGGAGAATGTCCTCGGCGGTGACGGCGTCCAGGGAGCTGAGAATCCGGTTGGCCAACTGGGCGTCCCCGGTCTTCAGATGGAAGAGGCCCACCAACAAGCCCCGGAAAAAATTGTGGGCCAGAGAACGCACCGCCTGGGAGCGCAGCAGTTTTTTGGCCCGGGCCAGCTCGGCCGGGGTGACGCCATCGGCGCGGAGCCGTTCCAGGGCGTCCCAGAGCCCCCGCTCCAACTCAGGCAGAGATTGGCCCGGGGCCGCCACCGCGGCGATGACCAGGAGGTCCGGGTCCTGGGCCGAGAAGGGCAGGGGGGCCAGTTCCACTTCCAGGGCGATGGCCTTGCCCACCCGGACGAACTCCTGGTGGAACCGGGAGGCCTTGCCGCCGGAAAGGACGATGCCCAGCAGATTCAAAGGGTAGAGATCCGGGTGGTCCAGGCCGACGATATGAAACCCGGCGAACAGGGCCTCCACCTGGGAGACCTTTTTCAGGACGGCCCGGCGCTCGCCCCGCTGGGGCGGTTCCGTCACGTTGGGCTCAGGGGCCGCGGCCGGAGCGGGAATCTGGCCGAAATACCGGTCCACCAGGTCCCGGGCCCGCTGCGGCTCCACGTCCCCGGCGAGGACCACGGTGATCTTGCCGGGTTGGTAGTGGCTGCGGTAATAGGCCTGACAATCGTTCAAGGTCATGCGGTGCAGGTCCTGGTCCCAGCCCACCACCGGCCAGCCGTAGGGGTGCTGGGTGAAGGCGGCGGCGAATAATTGCTCTTCCACCAGCCCGAAGGGGCTATCCACGGAACGGAGCTTCCGCTCGCTGATGACCACCTGGCGCTCGGGCTGGAAGGTGTCGTCGTCCAGTTTGAGGTTAATCAGGCGGTCGGCCTCCAGCTTAAGGCCCAGTTCCAGGTGCTCGGCGGGGAGATTTTCAAAGTAGGAGGTGTGGTCTTTGGTGGTGAAGGCGTTGATCTCGCCGCCCTTGGCCTGGAGGATGCGGGAGAACTCTTCGGGCCCAAGGGTCTCGGTGCCCCGGAACATCAAATGCTCGAAGAGGTGGGAAATGCCGGTGATGCCGGGGAGCTCGTGGCGGGAGCCCACCTTGTAGTGAATCTGCAGGGAGACGGTGGGCAAGCGGTGATCCGGGAGCACGAACAGGGTGAGGCCGTTGGCCAGGGTAAAGCGCTCCAGGGTGATTTCGGGCTGCCAGGCGGCCGGATCGAAATTCCGGGGTGGGGGCATAAAAAGTTCTCCTCCATGGTTCGCTAAAATCCTTAAAATTGCCTATTGGGTGAATCGGGGGAAAAGGGGAAAAGGTTAAAAATTATGGCTTGCCCCCCTTTTCTCCGCTTCGCCTTTTCCCCTTTTGGCCCTTTCTATTTAACCGGCGGGTAGCCGCTCCATTTTCGGGCCAGGGTCTCATCCACTTCCACGTTCAGGGGCGTCTGTGCCGTAATGGGGATGGCTTTGGGGGCTTCCCCCGCCAGGACCCGCCGGGCCAGGGTCCCGAGGTCCTCCCCCAGACGCCGATAATCCAGGGCTACCCACACCACCGCCCCCTGATGGGAACCTTCGGGGAGGCCGCTCACCACCCGGACTTTCATCTCCCGGCCCCAGGCCAGCACCAGGGGCGCATAGCGGGCGGCGCTGGGCGCCGGGGGCAGGTAGATCACCCGGGCCCCCCGATGGATGAGCCGCGTAAGCCCGGGGCCGTCGGTGGCGGCCGCGGCGCTGGTCTCGGTCAAGGGTTGCACCCCGAGACGTTGGGCTTCGGTCTCGAAGCGCCGGGCCACATCCACTGCCACCCCGTCGGTGGGGTCATAGAGGAGACCCCAGGGGCCCTGGCCCAGGAGGCTGACGCCGTGCTGCAAGGCGGACGTAAGGGGCGCCGGGGAGGCGATGCCGGTGACGTTCTCCTGGTGAATCTCGGGATGGGCCGGGTCATAAGCCGCCTTGGTAAAATAGGGATCGGCCACCAGGCCGAAGACCACGGGAATCTGTTTCGCCACCGGGGCCACCACCAGGAGCGCCGGGGTGCCCATGACCACCAGGAGCCGGGGATTGGCCTCTCGCACCCGGCGCAAAGCTTCCCGGGCCTCGGGGCCGAACTCCGGGACCAAGACCACTTCCACGGGGTCTGCCCCCAAGGTGGCCTTAAACCCGGCCACCGCCTGGCGCAACCGGGGCGAGTCCGGGGAGCCGAAGACGATGATGGGACCCTTTTGTAAGGGGCTGCGGCCGCAGCTGCCGATGGCGAGCGCCAGTGCCATCAACCACAGCAGGGCGGTGGATAGTCTTCGGTTTTCGGTCTTCGGTTTTCGGATGCAGGTCTTAGTCTTAATCGGGAATATCATGGTTTGAGGTATTAATCATAACCACAGCGTGGTTCCTGGTTCTTGAAACCTATTCGGAGGCCGCAAAGACCTGTCGCAATGGTTAGCGGCAAGGCTCCCTGCCGATCTTTAGCCAGAAACCGGAAACTGAAACCCGAAAACCCCTAATGAATAATCCTGCCGATGCGGTCCATGCGCACTCGGAAGTCATTGCTGTTCCAGGACAGATGGTAAACGAGGCCCTGCAAGCCCGACAAAAAGGCTTGAAAGAAGGGCTGGCCCGAAGATCCCTCCCAGGAAAAATAAATAATGATCGCCTTGCCCCGGAAGGCGTCCATGGGCACGAAGCCCCAAAACCGGCTGTCATAACTATGGTCCCGGTTGTCCCCCATGACGAAATACGAGTTGGGCGGCACATCTACGGGGCCCATATTGTCCCGGGCCGATTCGGAGGGGCCGCGGGGGGCCGGGATAACCATGGGATCGTCATAGACCGCCTCGGGGGTCTCAAAGACCTTGCCGTTGACCAAGACTTTCTTGTTGACGATCTGGATGCGGTCACCGGGCAGACCGACGACGCGTTTGATGTAGTCCTTGGAGGGGTCCTGGGGAAAGATGAAGACCACGACGTCGCCGCGGTGAGGCGTGCTGATGGGGATCCAGACCTTGTTGGTTATGGGGTTGCGGATGCCGTAGTGAAATTTGTTCACCAGGAGATAGTCACCGATGAGTAAGGTCGGCTGCATGGAGCCGGAGGGGATGGAGAAGGCCTGCACCAAAAAGGCCCGGATCACCAAGGCCAGGATCAGGGCGATGAACAAGGCCTCCCCGTATTCCCGCCAGAAGGGCTTCTTCTGGGAACCGGGTGGGGCGCCAGCGTATCTGTCGTTTATGGATAGCATAGTTGAGATTTTTCATAGGGCAGGCCGCGATGGACAGCCTGCCCGTGGCAGCGATTTAATCCACCGGCTGGAATTGGTCCTGGGAGGCGCCGCAAATGGGGCAGACCCATTCCGGGGGGACTTTGTCAAACGGGGTGTTGGGGGGAACGTGGTTGTCCGGATCACCCTGGGCCGGGTCATAGATATAACCACAGATCTGGCACTGGTATTGCTTCATGACTTTCTCCTCGGTTCAAAGGATTGGTCGCAGATCAGGTCCCGAATCAGGTCGGGGCCCGCGGCGAACGAATCCAGGTGATAGTTGGCGGTCAACCCGGGGTTGCGGTAGGCCACAAAGGGCACCCCGGCATTGGCGGCGAATTGTTCGTCTACCCGGGAATCGCCGATGTAAATGGCTTCCAGGGAGGACAGGCCAAAGTGGTCCAGGATACGCACAAAGGATTCCGGGTGCGGTTTGGGGCGGCTGACATCCTGGGCGCTCACCACCAGGTCGAAGTCTTCCGCCAACCCGTGATAGGCGAGGACGGCCCGGGTGGTAGTGGTGCGGTTGGTGGCCAGGGCCAGGTAGCAGCCGGGACGCAGAAACCGGAGAAACTCCCGCAAAAACGGTTCCTCAACCATCATGGAGATAAAGGGGCTATAATCGAAACTGCGGGCGAATTGAGCGACGGCCGTAAGGTCGGGATAGCCCTGAAAGAGGTGTTCGAGAGATTCCCCCACGGTGTGGCTGTGAATGAAGTCCACGTCCTCGGGGCCTAGGGGGGGCCGCTGGAAATGGGCTAGAATGGCGTTATAGAAGGCGATGTTGGCCTGTTGAGAATCGAACAGAACCCCGTCGCAATCAAAGGCTACCAGCTTGATCAAGTTGTCGGTCCAAGGGGGGCGGCGAACCGTTTTGCCCGGATGGTTCATCACTGGGGGCCGGGAGCCGCCTGGGTCAATTTTTTTTTAAAATATTATATTACCAGATACATCTCAATTATCAATGCCATTCGAGAAAAAGGGGGAAGTTTCGAGATGGTTTTCTGCTTGATTTTCCGGCCCGGTTCTCCCAGAATCAGATCTTATGATTCTTATGCATAACCCCGTGAGACTGCGCCTGGACGCGGTCAGGGAGCTGCTGCCCTCCCATGGGATTGACGCCTTCCTGGTTTCGGGTCCCGAAAACCGCCGTTATCTGAGCGGGTTTACCGCCGGCGACCCCGATTGGGGCATGCTGCTGATCAGCGCCAAGGCGGCCCTGCTGCTCACCGATTTCCGCTACCAGATTTGGGCCCAGCAGGAAGTCCGGGATTTTGAGGTTCTGATCTACAAGACCGATCTGGGCGAAAGCCTGGGGGAGCACCTCAAGGCCCTGGAGGTGGGGCGTCTGGGCTTTGAAGCGGCGCATCTCACCTGGCGCCAGCACCAGCGCCTGACCCAGGCCGCGGCCGACGCCGGGCTGACGGTGGCCTGGCAGCCGCTGGAAGGGCTGGTGGAGGGCCTGCGCCAGCGGAAAAGCGAGGCCGAACTGGCGGTGATGCGGCGGGCCCTCGCCTTGACGGAGACTGTGATGCGCCAGGTGACCGAGGAACTTGCCCCGGGTCTGACCGAGCGCCAGGTGGCCTGGGAGATCGAAAAGCGCCTTAGGGAAGGGGGGGCCGAGGGTATGGCCTTTCCCCCCATCGTGGCGGCCGGGGCCAACAGCGCCCGGCCCCATCACCACCCCGGGGACTATGCCCTCAAAGCCGGCGAGCCCATCATCATCGACATGGGGGCCAAAATCGACGGCTACTGCGCCGACATGACCCGCACCTTTATTATCGGGCCGGCGGATGAACAGTTCCGGAAAATCTACGCCTTGGTGCGCCAGGCCCAGGCCCGGGCGGAGGCCGGACTCAAGGCCGGCATGGACAGCCTGGAGGGCGATGCTTTGGCCCGGGAGGTGATCGCGGCGGCGGGCTATGGCGAGGCTTTTGGCCACTCCCTGGGACACGGGGTGGGGCTGGCGGTGCATGAGACCCCCAACCTGAGCCCGTCCGAGGCCAGGCGAGGCGTGCTGCCGGCCGGGTGCGTGGTGACGGTGGAGCCGGGCATCTACCTTACCGGCTGGGGCGGGGTCCGCCTGGAGGACATGGTGCTGCTCCACCCCGAGGGGGCCGAGGTGTTGAATAAACCCGGATATTTTTACGATTTCGGAATGGATGCTTAGGGGGCTGCCGGCGAAAAACTCCCGTGGCGCT
>JBKQVS010000125.1:0-3240 GCA_052139855.1 Desulfobaccales bacterium | reverse complement strand
AGGTGCCGATCTTGTTGGCGGTGTCGCCGTTGGCGGCGATGCGGTCCGCCCCCAGGATGACCAGGTCAACCTTGCCCTGGTGCATCAGGGTGGCGGCGGCCCCGTCGGGGATGAGGGTGTAGGGAATCCCCAGCTTGCCCAACTCCCAGGTGGTGAGCCGGGCTCCCTGGAGGAGGGGCCGGGTTTCGTCCACCCAGACGGAAAAGCGCTTGCCCGCTTCCCAGGCGGCCCGCACCACCCCGAGGGCGGTGCCGTAAGCCCCGGTGGCCAGGGCCCCGGTGTTGCAGTGGGTGAGCACCCGGTGGCCGTCGCGGATCAGGACCTGGCCCGCCTGGGCCATGCGGCGGTTGGTGGTCTCATCTTCCTTGAGCATGGTCTGGGCTTCGGCCACGAGATGGGCTTTGATGGCTTCGACGGATTCAGCCGCATGATCCTGGGCGACCAACAGCACCCGATCCAAGGCCCAAAAGAGATTGACCGCGGTGGGGCGGGCGGCGGCAATCTCCCGGCAAATATTTTGAAACCGGGATTGAAACTCCTTGCCGTCGCGGGTATCCAGACTCAGGGCTCCCAAAGCCGCGCCCATGGCTGCGGCCACGCCGATGGCCGGTGCCCCCCGGATGGCCAGGGTGCGGATGGCCTCGATGATGTCGTGATAATCGGTGATTTCCAGATAGAGCTCTTCCGCGGGCAAGCGCCGCTGGTCGAGCAGCTTCACTTTGTCCATATCCCAACAGATGCTGCAATAGGGGATCATGTTAACTCCTGATTGCGCTTTGGCGAGAGGAAATTTCACGCCAAGACGCTAAGACGCTAAGAGACTTTGAAATATTTCATTGGCCAGCTGGGGGTTGGCCTGGCCTTTGGTTTTTTTCATGAGTTGGCCTACGAAGAAACCCATGACTTTGGTCTTGCCCGCCTTGTAGTTGGCAACTTCCTGGGGGTTGGCGTTGATGATCTCCCGGGCCAGAGATTCCAGGGCCGAGGCGTCGCTGATCTGGGCCAGGCCTTTTTCCTTGATGATGGCCTCGGGGTTGCGGCCGGTGGCCACCATTTCCACAAATACCCCTTTGGAGGCGGTGGCGCTGATGGCGCCCTGTTCTACCAATTTCAGCAGACTCCCGGAAGCCGAGGGAGTGATGGTTGACATGAGATCGGGCTTTTCTTTCAGCTCCCGCATAAATTCCCCCATGATCCAGTTGCTCACCTGCTTGGGACGGGGAAATTCCTGGACCACGGCCTCGAAGTAGTCGGCCAGGGCCTTATCCGAGGTGAGCACCTCGGCGTCGTATTCCGGCAGATCGTAGTCCGCCTGGAAGCGCTTCAGGCGCGCCACCGGCAGCTCCGCGATGGATAAGGATGCCAACCAGGGGGCATCGACTTTGATGGGCACCAGGTCCGGGTCGGGGAAGTAGCGGTAGTCGTGGGCCTCTTCCTTGCCGCGCATGGACACGGTCTGGTTGGCGGCCGTATCCCAGAGGCGGGTCTCCTGGACGATTTCCCGCCCCGCGGCCAACAGGGCCCGCTGCCGCTTGATTTCATACTCCAGGGCCGCTTTGACAAACCGGAAGGAGTTCATGTTCTTGAGCTCGGTTCTGGTGCCGAACTCGGCCTGCCCCTTCGGACGGAGGGAGATATTGGCGTCGCACCGCAGCGAGCCTTCCTCCATGTTGCCGTCGCAAATTTCTAAATATAAAAGGATATTGCGCAGGCCCTTGAGGTACTCCACCGCCTCATCGGGGGTGCGGAGGTCCGGTTCGCTGACGATTTCGATGAGGGGCACCCCGGTGCGGTTGAAGTCTACGAAACTTACGGGCCGGGATTCGCTGTGGATCAGCTTGCCGGCATCCTCCTCCATATGGATGCGGGTGATACCGATGCGCCGGGGCGCCCCGCCGGCCTTGATGTCCAGAAAGCCGTGCTCGGCCAGGGGAAGTTCGTACTGGGAGATCTGGTAACCCTTCGGAAGATCGGGATAAAAGTAGTTTTTCCGGGCGAACACCGACTCGGGGTTGACCCGGCAGTTGGTGGCCAGGGCCATTTTCAGGGCGAACTCCACGGCTTTGCGGTTCAGGACCGGGAGAGAACCGGGCATCCCCAGGCAGACCTCGCAGACCTGGGTATTGGGCGGGGCCCCGAAGGCGGTGGCGCAGCCGCAGAAGATCTTGCTGGCGGTGAGCAGATGGGCGTGGACCTCCAGCCCGATAACGGCTTCGTACTCCACTTTCTCCCTCCCGAGATTATTGAAGGTTATCTAAATGGAGAAGGTCTGTCAAGGCACGGCTCCCGGGGGTTTGGCAGGGAAATCCCAGGCATCCCTGGTTGTTAGATGACTCGGGGGAATGTATAATTTACATAGCGTATTAGGTGAAGCGCACGGTATCCGGCCACGGCGGCCGCAACCCCGAGGACGCCTGATGAAGATGGAACCCCGGCAGGACTTTACCCCCCACGAGACTGGACGGTATGCCCGGAACGCCCTCCTGGCCCAGGTGGGTTGGGAAGGACAGGCACGGTGGCGCACCGGCCGGGTCCTGGTGGTGGGGGCCGGCGGCATCGGCGCGGCGGCGCTGCTCTATCTCGCCGCGGCGGGAGTGGGGCGCCTGGGGCTGGCGGACGGGGACGCGGTGGAGCTGTCCAACCTGCAGCGCCAGATTCTCTACCGGCCGGACGACCTGGGGCGGCGGAAGGCGGCCGCGGCGGCAGAGTCGCTGGCGGGGCTTAACCCCCTCTGCGGGGTCGAGACTTTTGACCTGCGCCTCGATGCGGCCAATGTGGGGGAAGTGGTGCAGGGCTTTGAGGTGGTGCTGGACGCCAGCGACAATTTCCCCACGCGGTTCGTGGTGACAGAGTGCTGCTGGCAATACAAGATTCCCCTGGTGTCGGCCGCGGCCACGGGCTGGCATGGGCAACTGCTGGTGGCTGCCCCCGGGGCGGATAATCCCTGTTACCGCTGTCTGGTGCCGGAGATTCCCCCGGCTGCGGCCGTGCCTGCCTCCAGCGAAGCGGGCATCCTGGGAGCGGTGGCCGGGACCATGGGCTGCCTGCAGGCGGTGGAGGCATTGAAACTGCTATTAGGCCTGGAATCGGACCTGACCCGCCGGCTTCTGGCCTATGACGGGCTGCAAGGGAGATTTCAATCCCTGGAGCGGGTGAAACGGGCGGACTGTCCCCTGTGCGGGGGGGAAGGGACATGATGTGTGGGGGGAGGGCCAGGGATTTTCGTAAGCCATCCCTGCC
>JBKQVS010000124.1:0-17834 GCA_052139855.1 Desulfobaccales bacterium | reverse complement strand
CTGGCCGCCGGGCTGGAGAGGGTCTTTGAGGATAACGGCAGATATAACCGCCTCCTCATCACCAGGCCGATTGTGCCCTTGGGCAACGATCTGGGCTACCTTCCCGGGGATAAAGAAGACAAGATCCGCCCCTGGATGCAGCCCATATATGATAACCTGGAGTATCTCTGTAACGAGCATATCCGGCCCAACGGCTCCACCGAGTATCTACTCGGCAGCGGCAAGATTGAATTGGAGGCCCTGACCTATATCCGGGGCCGCAGCATCCCCAAACAGTTCATCATCTGTGATGAAAGCCAAAACCTGAGCCCCCACGTCATCAAGACCATCCTCACCCGGGTGGGGCGCGGCAGCAAGATCATCTTTACCGGCGATCCCGAGCAGATCGACCATCCGTATCTCGACGCCTCTTCCAACGGCCTCAGTTACCTGGTGGAGAAGATCAAAGAGGAAGAAATCTCCGGCCACATCACCCTCATCAAGGGCGAGAGGTCCGGGATCGCTGAATTGGGCGCCCGGTTGCTGTAATATCACGGAGCGCGCCTCGAGGTAAAATCAGATCTTTTCAGCAAAAACGCTGGAGCGATTCATTGCGCCCCCAAGCGAGATGCGAGTGTGACTATGGACGGATTCGAGGTGATTCATTCCCAGCCGGGGCAACTCAGTCTGGCCGTTGACAAGCTCAAGGGCAACCGGGACCTGATCCGGGAAGTCCAGACCGGTTTGGCCGCCATCCGGGGCATCCAGGAGATTTCCACCGACCCCGACCGGGGTCTGCTGGTGGTGGCCTATGATAAAAGCCAGTTGACTTCCTTTACGTCGCTTTTTGCCCTCAAGGCGGCCCTGGCCGCCTTTTTCCCGGAAGTTGACACCATGAAACTGGCCTTCTGGCTCAGCCAGAGCCTCTGACCGCCACCCCCCCGCCTCCCACCCGGCCCCTGGCAAATAATCTAGCGGGCTGTTAAATAATCTAGCAGGCTCTTATCAATCGAAGTATCTAAAAGATTACTTTTTTTAAACCTGCAACCCTGAGACAATTCCCCTCAGCCTCCCCCGGTCAAAAAGGGGAACTGCCCGGCATCTTTGAGAAAGTCCCCCTTTGCACCAGGGGAATTGCGGGGAATTCTCCCTCAGGTCATATAACCGGTGGAACCTATTTTCTGCTCCGATCAATAACCCGCCCGCGCCGCCGCCAGGTCTTCCGGGTATAAGAGAAATAGTCAGTAATTTCAGTGAGATGATCTTACCGGCGCGGTTTGGGACCCAACCCAAAACCTTGCTTCACCCCGCCGCGCCTACCCTGCGCCCCGGCTGCCGCGCCTCTCCCGGAACCCCGCCCTGTCCATGCGCCTCCTGCCCCCCTGGTAAGAAGGTATCAAATGTGGCATTTTTACCC
This sequence comes from Desulfobaccales bacterium, assembly GCA_052139855.1. Taxonomy (GTDB): domain Bacteria; phylum Desulfobacterota; class Desulfobaccia; order Desulfobaccales; family 0-14-0-80-60-11; genus 0-14-0-80-60-11. Next base: position 16,438 of record JBKQVS010000124.1, on the reverse strand, counting down.
ATTTATTCTAAATAGCTGCATTATCAGCAAGATACGCTAATAGCCGCCTTGCCTCTGCCCCAAAACCCCCCGCCGCTTCCCCGGACCGCTTGAACTTTTTTTCCCAAGGATGAGGCCGGCCGCGGGGTTGCCTCCGCCCCTCTCCAGGGCATAGGCCTTGCATTACTTCAACAGACACCCTTCACCTTGGCAATCACTCGGTTCGAAACTTCCGAGGCGCCGAAGCAGATGGAAAAGACTGGCACACTGTTGATCGCAGAACGCGGCGGGGCCTTGTCCCGGAACCTGGATTTCTGGATCGCCCAACAGGGACACCGGCTCAAAACCGTGGATAACCTCAAAGGCCTGCTCATGACCCTGCAGCATGAAAAGATCAATGTGCTGGTCATGGATGTCCGCCTGCCGGAAGATATGGGCTACGAGGCCATCTCCATCATCAAAGGACTCGACCGCAAGCTGCCCATCATCATTACCGCCGATGAAAACAACGCCGAACAGGAAAGCCGCATCCGGCAGCAGGGGATTTTTTACTATCATGTCAATTCCTTCGGCATGGATGACCTCATCTTAGCCATCTCCAACGCCATGGTGCGATCATCCCAATAATCTCAGAGAGGGACCGCGATGCCATTACAAGAGAAATTGACTTCCGGCGAATTCGTCATTCTGGCCGAGATGGAGCCGCCCAAAGGCACGGATGTTTCTGAAATGGTGGCGGCTGCCACCGGCGTCAAGCGCATGGTGGACGCCTTTGTGGTCCCCGAGATGAACAACGCCGTGATGCGCTTGAGTTCCCTGGGCGGCGCCCTCCTCTTGCAAACCCGGGGACTGGAAACGGTGATGCAGGTCTGCTGCCGGGACCGTAACCGCCTGGCCCTCCAGGGCGACCTGTTGGCCGCCCATGCCCTGGGCGTCCCCAATGTCATGGCGGTCACCGGCGACGAGATCACCCACGGTGACCATCATCAGGCCAGGCCGGTCCACGACCTCCAGCTCCTGGAACTCCTCACCGCCATCCAGACCTTGCAGACCGGACGGGATCTGGCCGGGGTGGACCTCAAAGGCGCCCCGAACTTCCTGGTGGGGGCCACCGTCAAGGTCACCGCCGAGCCCAAAGCCCTGAAGCAGGAACTGGCGGACCTGGACGGCAAAATCGCCGCCGGAGCCCGGTTTTTCACCACCCAGCCGGTCTTCGACGTGGAAGTCCTCCAGAAATTCCGGCAGCAGGTGGGCCCTCGCCCGGCCGCCATCATTCCCACGGTCATGCTTTTGAAGAGTGTCGGCATGGCCCGCTACATCAACGCCCACATGGAAATGAAAATCCCGGAAGCCTTCGTCACCCGGATTCAGAAAAGCTCGGACCGGGTGCGCGAATGTGTCCAGATCGCCTCGGAATTTGTGGCTGCCATCAAAAAACAGGGATTCCCGGGAGTGCTCGTCTCCACCATCGGCTGGGAGGACAAACTGCCGTCCATCCTGGCCGCAGCCGGTTTCTAGCCGCATCCGGATTTTTTGATAAGGGATGGAATTATGCCCCCAGAAAAAGAGCAAATAGTCAAGGAATCAGCCCAGAGCCACGGCAACGTGGGCGCGGTGATGGTGGTGGGTGGCGGCGTCGCCGGCATTCAGGCCGCCCTGGATATGGCCAACTCGGGCTTCTACGTCCATCTGGTGGAAACCAAACCCGCCATCGGCGGCGTCATGGCCCAGCTGGACAAGACCTTCCCCACCAACGACTGCTCCATGTGCATTATCTCCCCCAAGCTGGTGGAGTGCGGCCGGCATTTGAACATCGAGATCCACACCCTCACCGATGTCGCGGCCATTGGCGGCGAACCCGGGAACCTCAAAGTCACCCTCAAAAAACAGCCCCGCTACGTGGATCTGGCCAAGTGCACCGGCTGCGGTGAGTGCGCCAACGTCTGCCCGGTGACCATCTCGGATGCCTTTAACGCCGGCCTGGCCGACTGGAAGGCGGCTTACCGCCTCTATCCCCAGGCCATCCCCGCCGCCTTCGGCATCAAGAAGCTGGACCGGGCCCCCTGCACCCTCACCTGTCCCGCCGAGATCAATGTCCAGGGCTATGTCCAGCTCATCAAGATGGGCAAATACGCCGAAGCCGTGAAACTCATCATGGAGCGGCTGCCCCTGCCCGGCGTCCTGGGCCGGGTCTGCCCCCATCCCTGCGAGGCCAAGTGCCGCCGCGCCGAACTCGATGAGGCCGTGGCCATCTGCAATCTGAAGCGCTTTGCCGCCGACCAGGTGGACCTTGGGTCCATCGCCCCGCCCCTGGTGGAGGCCAAAAGCGATAAAATCGCCATCATCGGCTCCGGCCCCGCCGGCCTGGCCTGCGCCTATCACCTGGCCCTGAAAGGCTACCGCCCCACCATCTTCGAGGCCCTGCCCAAGGCCGGCGGCATGCTCCGGGTGGGCATCCCCGACTACCGCCTGCCCAAAGATATCCTGGACCGGGAAATCGACAACATCCTGCGCCTGGGGGTGGAATTAAAGACCAACACCGCCCTGGGCCGGGATTTCACCCTGGACGGCCTCTTCGACCAGGGCTATAAATCCGTCTTTCTGGGCATCGGCTGCCATGTGGGCAAGCCCCTGGGCATTTCCGGCGAGGACGCCGACGGCGTCATCCAGGGCGTCGAGTTCCTGCGCCGGGCCAACCTCAAGGAACCCCTGACCGTGGGAAAAAGGCTGGCGGTCATCGGCGGCGGCAACGTCGCCATCGACGTGGCCTGCACCGCCCGGCGCCTCGGCTCCGAAGTGACCATCGTCTACCGCCGTTCCCGGGAGGAAATGCCCGCCTTTGCCCATGAAATCGAACAGGCCACCTGCGAGGGCGTGGAGATCGTCTATCTGGCCGCCCCCGTAAGAACCGTGACCGGCCACGACGGCAAGGTCACGGGCCTCATCTGCCAGAAGATGGAGCTGGGCGAACCCGACGCCTCCGGCCGGCGCAAGCCGGTGCCCATCGAAGGCGCCGAGTTTGAGCTGCCCGTGGACATGATCGTCCCGGCCATCGGCCAGGAAGCGGCCCAGGGCCCCCTGGCCGCCTGTGGCATCAATCTGTCCCGCTGGGGCACCATTGAAGTCAATGATCTAACCTACGAAACCTCTCGCCCCGGCGTCTTTGCCGCCGGTGACGTGCACACCGGCCCCTGGATCGCCATTGAGGCGGTGGGCGGCGGCATCGAAGCCGCCGAGTCCATCGACCGCTATCTGAGGGGCGTGGATATGGCCGCGGGCCGCTCCGAAGGCGAGGAGGCCGCCAAACGCTGGGCCGAGGTCCCCAAGGACGAGGCAGGCCAGCCCCGGGAGATCATGGCCGCCCTGCCCCCGGAGCACACCTGCGCCTGCTTCGATGAAATCGCCCAGGGCTACACCGAAGAACAGGCCCGGCGCGAGGCCGAACGCTGCCTTAACTGCGGCGTCTGCTCCGAGTGCATGCAGTGCGTCGCCGCCTGCCAGGCCGGGGCCGTCGACCACACCATGCAGCCCGAAACCAGAGAGGTCCAGGTCGGGGCCGTCATTCTCTCCCCCGGCTTTCAAACCTTTAATCCCATCAAGTGCGGCACCTACCATTACGACAAGCTTCCCAATGTGGTCACCTCCCTGGAGTTCGAGCGGATTCTCTCGGCCTCCGGGCCTTTCGGCGGCCACCTGGTCCGGCCCTCCGACCACCAGGAACCCAAGAAGATCGCCTGGCTCCAATGCGTCGGCTCCCGGGACATCAAATACCATACCTACTGCTCCTCGGTCTGCTGCATGTACGCCATTAAAGAGGCGGTGATCGCCAAGGAGCACGCCCCCTATCCCCTGGAGACTGCCATCTTTTTCATGGATATGCGGACCTTCGGCAAAGACTTCGAACTCTACTACAACCGCGCCAAAGACGAGCACGGGGTGCGCTTCGTCCGTTCCCGCATCCACAGCATCGATCCCCTGCCGGGTGACAACGTGCAGATTCGCTACGCCGACGAAAGCGGCCAAGAAAAGACCGAAGCCTTCGACCTCATCGTCCTGTCCGTGGGCATGGAGGTGAGCCAACCCGCCCGGGAGCTGGCCCAGACCCTGGGGGTGGACACCAACGCCCATGATTTTGTGGCCACCTCCCCCTTCGCCCCCGTAACCGCCTCCCGGGGCGGCGTCTATGTCTGCGGCGCCATGCAGGGTCCCAAAGACATTCCCGAATCGGTCATGCAGGCCTCCGCCGCCGCCGGCGCCGTCAGCGCCTCCCTGGGGGACGTCCGCTGGACCGAGACCAAGATCCGGCAGGCCCCCACCCCCAGGGACATCAAGCCGGAAGACGAACCCCGCATCGGGGTCTTCGTCTGCAACTGCGGCATCAACATCGGGGGCATCATCGACGTGCCCACGCTCTCGGAATACGCCCGGACCCTCCCCAACGTCACCTATGTGGAGGACAACCTCTTCACCTGCTCCCAGGACACCCAGGTCAATATGACCAAAATCATCGAAGAACATAACCTCAACCGCGTGGTGGTGGCCGCCTGCACCCCCATCACCCACGAGCCCCTCTTCCGGGAGACCTTGATCGACGCCGGCTTGAACAAATACCTCTTCGAGATGGCCAATATCCGCAACCAGGACTCCTGGGTCCACATGAAGGAGCACGACAAGGCCACCGACAAGGCCAAAGACCTGGTGCGCATGGCCGTGGCCCGGGCCTCCCTCCTCAAGCCTTTGCTGGAGAAGCCCCTGACCATCAACCAGCGCGCCCTGGTCATCGGCGGCGGCATCGCCGGTCTCAACGCCGCCCTCAACCTGGGCGACCAGGGCTTCGAGACCATCCTCCTGGAAAAGGAGCCCCAACTGGGCGGCATGGGCCGCCGGGTCCATAAGACCATCGAGGGCCTGGACGTCCAGGCCTACCTGGAGCAGCTCATCCAGCGGGTCAAGGCCCACGACAAGATCCAGGTGCTCACCGGTGCCCTGGTGGTGGGCTTCAGCGGCTACAAAGGCAACTTCACCACGGAAGTCTTGGTCGGGCCCGGCATGTACGAGCGCAAAATCGATCACGGCGTCACCGTGGTGGCCACCGGTGCCCACGAATACCACCCCAAGGAATTTCTCTACGGCGAACACGAGCAAGTCATGACCCAGTTGGAGCTGGGCGATTTCCTCCACAAGTCCAAGGCCGCGGCCGCCAAGTGGGACCGCGTCGTCATGGTCCAGTGCGTCGGCTCCCGGAACGAAGAGAACCCCAACTGCAGCCGTATCTGCTGCCAGGGCGCGGTGAAGTACGCCCTCCAGCTCAAGGAGCTCAACCCCGACATGGACGTGGTCATCCTCTACCGGGATATGCGCACTTACGGCTTCCTGGAGGATTTCTACCGCGAGGCCCGGGACAAGGGGGTGCTCTTTTCCCGCTTCGACCCGGATCACCTGCCCCAGGTCAGCAACGACAACGGCCGGTTGAGCGTCACCTTCGTGGACCACGTCCTGGGCCGCCCCGTCAGCATGGCAGTGGACGCGGTGGTCTTGAGCGCCGGGGCCCGGGCCAATGATACCGAGGAATTGGCGTCGCTGTTGAAAATCCCCCGGAACGCCGGCGGCTTTTTCATCGAGGCCCACGCCAAGCTCCGCCCGGTGGATTTCGCCTCCGAAGGCATCTTCCTCTGCGGCATGGCCCATTCCCCCAAGCTCGTGGGCGAGAGCATCGCCCAGGCCATGGCCGCCGCCGCCCGGGCCGGGGCCTTCCTGGCCGACGTCAACCAGACCATCAGCGGCGTTACCGCCCATGTGGAGCCGGACCGCTGCGCCGCCTGCCTGGTGTGCGTCCGCACCTGCCCCTTCGGCGTGCCCCAGATCAACCGGGAAAACGTCTCCGAGATCAACGAGGCCCTGTGCCAGGGCTGCGGCACCTGCGCCTCCGAATGTCCGGCCAAGGTCATCCAGGTGGCCCATTTTGAAGACGACCAGATCAGCGCCAAGATCAAAACTTTGTACTGAGCCGCCGAAGCTTATCGGTAATTTCCAGGCTCTGCTTGAGGACGATGCTAACCGAGATTACGACCATATAAAATAGTGAGGAGTCCGCCGATGGAACCGTTTGAGCCGAAAATCATCGGGTTTTGCTGCCACTACTGAGCGTATTCCGCCGCGGACCTGGCAGGTTCGATGCGATTGCAGTACCCGCCCAACGTGCGCATCATCGAGGTCCCCTGCACCGGCAAGGTGGACGTCATGCACCTGCTCATGGCCTTTGAATACGGGGCCGACGGCGTCATCGTGGTGGGCTGCCTGGAAGGCGACTGCCACTATAGCGCCGGCAATCTCTACGCCAAAAAACGGGTCAACCGCGTCAAGCATATCCTCGACACTGTCGGCGTCGGCGGCGATCGGCTGGCCATGTACAACCTCTCTTCCGGCATGGGCGGCCGCTTCGCCGAAATCGTCCGGGAGATCACCGAAAAAGTGCTGGAACTGGGTCCCAGTCCCATCCGAGTCGCCACAGGTCAGGCCACCAGGCCAATTGCGGAGGTAACCACATGATTAAGGCAGTGCCCAAACCGTTGGAAGAAGTCCTCGATCTCGTCAAAGACTTCACCAAAGTCCTCGTTGCCGGCTGCGACGGCTGCGTCACCGTCTGCGAAGCCGGCGGCTTGAAAGAAGCCAAGGTGCTGGCCTCGGCCCTGAGGCTCTACTTCACCCAGGCCGGCAAGCAGGCCCAGATCGACGAAACCAGCCTGACCCGCCAGTGCGAAAAGGAGTACCTGGCCCAACTCTCCGACAAGATGGACACCTACGACGCCGTGGTCTCCCTGGCCTGTGGCGTCGGCGTCCAGTACCTGGCCGAGATGTATGATAACAAGATCGTCTATCCCGGCGTCGACACCTGCTTCCTGGGGGTCAACGAGGAGCGGGGGGTTTATTCTGAGCGCTGCCAGGCCTGCGGCCGCTGCATCCTGGCCGAGACCGGCGGCGTCTGCCCCATCGCCCGCTGTTCCAAGCGCATGCTCAACGGCCCCTGCGGCGGCTCCGACCAGGGCAAGTGCGAAATCAGCAAGGATGTCCCCTGCGGCTGGGAGCTGATCTACGAACGCCTCAAAACCCTGGGCCAGCTGGACCGCTTTGAAAAACCCGTGGATCCCAAAGACTGGACCACTTCCCGGGACGGCGGACCGCGCAAGATCGTCAGAGAGGATTTACGCATATGAGCGTCACGACTCCCAGCAAACTGCAGAAGATGCTCGACTCGGGCAACCTGGCGGTCACCTCCGAAGTCGGTCCGCCCCGGAGCGCCGATGGCGCCGTCATCGAGCACAAGGGCAAACTGATCAAGGATTACGTGGATGCCATCAACGTCACCGACAACCAGACCTCCGTCTGCCGCGTCTGTAGCCTGGCCTGCTGCATCCGCCTCAAGCTCATGGGGCTCGAGCCCTGTCTCCAGATGGTCACCCGGGACCGCAATCGCATCGCCCTCCAGAGCGATATCCTGGGGGCCGCCTCCTTCGGCATCAACAATATCCTCTGCCTCACCGGCGACCACCAGCACTTCGGCGACCACCCCAAGTGCGCCAACGTCTTTGACCTCGACTCCATCCAGCTCATCCAGACCGTGAAAATGATGCGGGATGAGGGCAAGCTCCTGGGCGGCTTCGAATTTGAGGTGCGCCCCCAAATGTTCATCGGCGCCGCCGCCAACCCCTTCGCCGGCCCCAACGTGCCCATGCGCGTCTCCCGCCTGGCCAAAAAAGTGGCCGCCGGCGTGCAGTTCATCCAGACCCAGTGCATCTACAACCTGGACAAGTTCAAAGAATTCATGAAAATCATGGTGGACCGGGGCCTGCATGAAAAAGTCGCCGTCCTGGCCGGCATCACCCCCATGAAGAACGTCGGCATGGCCAAATACATGCAAAAACGCGTCCCGGGCCTCGAGGTGCCTGACGAAATAGTCCGGCGCATCGGCGGCGTCCCCAAGGAAAAACAGGCCGAAGAAGGCATCACCCTGGCCGTGGAGCAGATCCAGGAACTGAAAGAAGTCAAAGGCGTCCGGGGCTTCCACATCATGGCCATCGAGTGGGAAGAAAAAGTCGGGGAAATCGTGGAACGCGGCGGCCTCTATCCCAGGCCCCAGTTGGCCTAGGACCGGGGCAGTCATAAAATGCCCCAAATCCACCCGAGGCCTCTTGAGCCTTGTAATTTATCTTGTTTGCGTTCATAATGGCGGAACGATTATCATGAAAGGGGAGGTCTCATGTCTGCTAAGTACATACTGATTGTCGACGACGATCCGGATCTGGTGGAAACCGTATCCATGATGCTGGAGTCCAAGGGCTTTGAGGTAGGGAAGGCTTACGACGGAATCGAAGGCGAGGCGGCCATCAAAAAGCGGCGTCCGGACGTCTTGATCCTGGACGTGATGATGCCCAGAAAGAATGGCTATGAGCTCTGCAAGGAATTGAAAGCCAGCAAGTGGACCCAGGAAATCCCCGTCATCCTGCTCACCGCGGTGGGCGAGGCCGTGCCCACCACCAGCTACAGCCACGCCGACGGGATGAGTGTGGAAGCCGAAGACTTTATTCCCAAACCCGTGGATGCCGCCACTCTGGTGGAAGCCGTCCAAAGATTACTTTAACCGTCAGGCATGACTCCGACGAACTTTGGAAAAATTCGACCGGATCAGGATAGGTGGCCTTAAAGTCCTGGAGGAGGGCGCCTGCGTGGAGTCCTCCTCCCCGTTGGAAGACAACCGCCTGGGCCTTTCAGTCTGTGCGCCCCTGGGCCGCCAGCGCATCAACCTCACCTTTTTGACCCACGTGGCCGGTGATCGCGAGGTGCTCTGCACCGCCGGCCGCAACGGCGAAGCCGCCCTGACCCTCCTGCGCTCCCAGGCCGGCCCCGGCGCCTCCCTGGCCTTGCAGCCGGGCACCTCCATCCTGGCCGTTTACCCCCACGACAAGCGCCCCGAAGTCATCGGCACCTTTATCAAGAGCCTGGCCCGGGCGCATGTGGTGATCCACGGCCTCGCCAGTTCCCCCTCCGCCATCTCCGCGGTCCTGACCTCCCGCCGCATCAAGCTCGCGGTGGAGCAGTTGTTCCAGCATTTCATCTTCCCGGGCTTCGCCTCCCCCCAGGAATTTTTTTCGGCCCAGGCCCCCCCCAGGGAATATCTGGAAAAGGTGGTGGCCACCTACCAGGAGAAGATCAACAAGGTCTATTGGATCATCCCCCAGTCCGACCTGGACCTCTGGGGCATGAGCATCGCCACCGCCGACATCCTGGCCGGCTTTGCCGACGCCCTCATGGAGATGGGCGAACTGGGCCTGGCCATCCCGTTCCTGGTGGCCCTCCCGGGACTCGGGGGCCGGGAATTCATCCTGTCGTTTTCCACCGCCCGGCGCCAGCCCGGATCGGACCAGGGCGGCGAAGTCCGCCGGATCTTGAAAAGCCGCCTGCCGGATCTCCGGCCCATGCGCCTCACCCCCGTGGCCGGCATCTTTCTCCACGGCCCCCATTTCGGCGACCGCTACGGCATCGCCCACACCCTGGTGGAGGCGTTGGCCCAGGCCCACATCTCCCTGCTGGCCCTGAGCTGCACCATCTCCTCCATCTCCCTGATCATTCGCCAGCACGAACTGGCCGCGGCCCAGGTCATCCTCGGCAACACCTTTGCGGCCCCGGTGGAAAGTCCCCCGGCCGCGGTCCGGGGCTGAGGTGGGGAGGAACGAGCCATGAAATCAGAGCGCGACGCCCCCCCGAACCGACCCCAGGCGCCCCCGGCCTTGACCGGGGCCGCCGGCGTGCCGGTGGAGTTCCTGGGCCCGCTCCTGACAGAATTCCCCGATCCCGTGGTGGTCACCAACCGCGACCGCCAGGTGGTCTTCCTCAACTGCGCCGCCCAAAAGCTCTTCGGCGAATCCCTCCATCCCGGCGACCCGTGCCCCCTCTGCGCGGCTGACGCCATCGTGGCCGGGACCAACCAGGACGCCGCCCGGCCCGAGCCCTGCCCCCAACTTGGGGAGAGCTACCGGCAGGTCCCCGTCCTCCTGAAGACCCGCTGGCCCATGGGCCTCCCCCTTTTCCTCAGCGCCACCCCCATCCGGGGCGCCGGCCGCCACCAGGCCGGCTGTTTCATCCTCATCCGCGAGCACGCCGATCTGCTGGCCCACCCGGTGATGGAGCAGCAGACGGCCACCCTCTCCAGCCTCCTGGAAAATTTCCCCGTGCCCTTCTTCATGGTGGACCCGTTTTTAATGGTCACGTTCATCAACAACCACATGGAGAAGCTCACCGGCTACAATCGGGACGAGGTGGTGGGCCGGATGACCTGCGGGCAACTGCTCAACACCCCCCAGTGCTTCACCTGCGACTGCGTCCTCAAGCAGGTCATGGAGCACAGAAAGCCCATCTCCGGGGTGCGGCGCGCCGTGCGGACCCGCAACGGCCGTGAGGTCCGGGTAACCGTCTCCGCCTCCATCATCACCGACCCCGAGGGCCGGGTCATCGGCGGCTTCGAAGCCGTGCGGGATATCACCCCCGTGGTGGAAGCCGAACAGAAGCTCGATCTCCTCACCCAGTTGACCCGGGAAGGACTGTTGATGGCCGATGAGAACCATCGCATCATCTTCGCCAACACCCGGATGATGGAAATCCTCAATGTCCCCAGGAGCCGGCTCATCGGCATGCACCTGGGCGAAGTGCTCACCCCCCAGCATCTCCACATGGCCCAGGAACTGGCCACCCTGGTGCACCAGGCGGATCTGCAGCAGGAGACTCAGTTCTGCAGCCTCCTGGACCAGGCCGATAACGAAGCCCACGTCCCCCGGGTCTTCGAAACCTGCATGGCGGTCTCCCGCCTGGGGGATAAAACCATCACCTGCCTCTACCTCCGGGACCTCACCAGCCGCATTCTCATCGAACGGGAGCTCCAGAAGACCAACGCCTTTTTCACCAACATCATCCAGAACTCGGTGGACGGCATCGTGGTGGTGGACATCAAGGGGGTGCCCCTGATCTTCAACGAAGGCGCCGAACGGATTCTGGGCTACACCGCCGAAGAGATGATCGGCAATGCCGAGAACTTCCGCCGCTTCTATCCCGTCGAGGTGGCCGCCGAAATGATGCGGCGGATGCGCAGCGATGAATATGGGCCGCCGGACAAGTTAACCACCACCCGGACCACCTTTATCAATAAAAAGGGCGAGGAGGTGCCGGTCAACTTTTCCGCCACCATTATCCGGGAGCGCGGCGAAGAGGTCGGCAGCGTCGGCATCTTTTCCGACCTCCGGGAAATTCTCAAAGTCCACCAGGAATTGGAGGCGGCCCAGGCCCAACTGGTCCACAGCGACAAGATCGCCTCCCTGGGCCGCATGTCCGCCGGCGTGGCCCATGAAATCAACAACCCCCTGGCCGGCATCCTGATCTACGCCGAACTCTTGCAGCGAGACCTGGCCGCCGATGCCGTCCACCGGGAAAATATCGCGGTGATTATCAACCAGACCATGCGCTGCCAGCAGATCGTGCACCGGCTGCTGGACTTTAGCCGCCAGTCCCTGGGCGAGCGCAAACTCTTCGATGCCAATGAAATCATCCACCGCTGCGTCGAGCTCATCAGCCATCAGGCCTTCTTCCACAACATCAAGGTCATCCGGGAACTGGACCCGTTTTTGCCCCAGATCGTCGGGGACCCGGGCCAGTTGCAGCAGGTCTTTACCAACCTGCTCTTGAACGCCGCCGACGCCATGAACGGCCAGGGCCAGATCACCATCGCCAGCCGGCCCGCCCCCCAGGAAGACGGCATCATCCTGACCTTTACCGACACCGGCTGTGGGATTCCCCCGGAGATCCGGGATAAGATCTTCGAACCCTTTTTTACCACCAAGCCCCCGGGCAAAGGCACCGGCCTGGGGCTGTCCATCGTTTACGGCGTGATTCAGCGGCACGGCGGCACCATTACCGCCGACAGCCCCCGGGAAGGCGGGACCACCTTCACCATCCGGCTGCCCCTCCAGGGCCAGGACCAGAGGGCGGTCGGGAAGTTCGAAGACGCGTGATACGTGCTCCGGGCCCCCCAGGGCGCCGGGCTGATCTCATGACTCCCGGCCGGGGCCTCCTCCGGGTCCCGGCCGGCGGCGCCCCTTAGGTTACAACTATGAATGAGCCCTACACGATACTGGTGGTGGACGACGAAGAAGTGCTGCGCCTCGGGTGCAGCCGGGTGCTGGGCAGCGAGGGCTACCGCGTGACCACGGCCGCCAACGGCCAGGAGGCCCTCGACCAGCTGGCCGCCGATCCGGTCAACGTGGTCCTCTGCGACCTCAAGATGCCGGTCATGGGGGCCCTGGAGGTCCTGGAGCAGACCTCCGTGCGCTACCCCCACATCCCGGTCATCATCATGACCGGCCTCGGCACCGTGGCCGACGCGGTGGAATGCATGAAAAAAGGGGCCTATGACTTCGTCACCAAACCCTTCAGCATCGACCACCTCTGCATGGTGGTCAAACGCGCCCTCGAAAAGCAGCTCCTGGAGCAGCAGACCCGGCAACTCCAGGAGGAGCAGGCCCGCAACCTCTATAACCTGGCCCTGGAGCAGAGCCGCATGCACACCATCGTCAACTGCATGGCCGACGGCGTGCTGGTCACCAACCGCGAGGGCGAAGTGGTGCTGTGCAACTCCACCCTCCTGCAGCTCCTGGGCGTCCAGGCCCCGCCGCCTCACCCCGGACCTTTGCAGGCCTACCTCGAGGACCCCGACTTCCAGGCGGCCATCGCCTCGCTGTTAGCCGGCGGCAACCCCAGTGAGGCCAAGTTTATCGCTCAGGAGCTCTGCCAAAACCACATGCACCTGCGCGCCCTGTCGGCCCCCTTTTCCGGCCCCGACAGCCAGGTGCTGGGCACGGTCACCGTCTTCCACGACGTCACCCACTTCAAAGAACTCGACGAAATGAAGAACGACTTCGTGCGCATGGTCTCCCATGAACTCCGCTCCCCCCTGTCCGCCATCAAACAGCAGCATGCCGTCATCCTGGACGGTTTGGCCGGCGATCTGACCCCAAAGCAGCGGGAGCTGCTCACTCGGGCCCATGCCAAGATCCAGGGTCTGCTCGACCTGATCAACGACCTCTTGGACGTGGCCAAGATGGAAGCGGGTTACGGCCAACTGGAGCAGCTGCCCCTCGATTTGCGGGAAATCCTCCGCGACTTGGTGGAACTCCTGCGGGAGCGGGCCGCCAGCCAAAAGGTCACCTTGAAGCTCGAACTCGCCGAGGCGCTGCCTCTCATCCAGGCCGACCGCCGCAGCATGGAGGAAGTCTTCGGCAACCTGGTGAGCAATGCCATCAATTACTCCCCCGATGGCGGTGAAGTCAGGATCATCGCCCTCTCCCGGGGCGACTACCTCGAAGTCGTGGTCCAGGACCAGGGCATCGGCATTGAGGCGGAGGAGATTCCCAAAATTTTTGACAAGTTCTACCGGGTCAAGAGCCCCAAGACCCGGCAGGTGATCGGCACCGGTTTGGGCCTGGCCCTGGTCAAGGGCCTCATCGAGGCCCACCGCGGGTCGGTGGACGTGGACAGCAATGTCGGGGCGGGCACCACCTTCCGGGTCAAGCTTCCCACGGTCGGTGCGGCAAAGGGTGAGGATGCAGGGGAGTGAGGTAAACCGGCAGATCCTGGTGGTGGATGATGAAGCCGCGGTGCGCACCGGCATCGCCCAGGTTTTGTCCCAGCAGGGTCTGGCCGTGGCCGCGGCCGCCGATGCCGCCCAGGCCCTGGCCCACCTGGCCCGCCAGCCCTTTGCCGTGGCTCTTCTGGACATCAAACTGCCGGACATGGACGGGGTCCAGCTCCTCAAACACCTCCGCCAGGACTTCCCGGACACCGCAGTCATCATGATCACCGGTTACCCCACCATTGCCGGCGCCGTGGAGTGTATCAAGCTCGGGGCCCTGGACTACCTGGTCAAACCCTTCCGCATCGAGGAGTTGGAAGCGGTGGTCCAGAAGGCCCGGGATCACCTCATCCGCCAACGCCGCCGCGCCGCCCCTGAACCCGAAGCCGCCGGCGGCCTGGGCCTCGATTTTATTCTGGGCCAGAGTCCCGCCATGAAGCGGGTCTTCGATAAGATCAAACGGGCCGCCCCCAGCGACAGCACCGTCCTCCTCACCGGCGAGTCCGGCACCGGCAAGGAGCTGGTGGCCCGGGCCATCCACCTCCTCAGCCCCCGGGCCACCCAGGAATTCGTCCCCGTGGACTGCTCCGCCCTGGTGGAGTCCCTGTTGGAGAGCGAACTCTTCGGTCACGTCAAGGGCTCTTTCACCGGGGCCCTGCAAACCAAGCACGGGCTCTTCGAACTGGCCAACCACGGGACTTTTTTCTTCGATGAGATCAGCAACCTCAGCCTCAATATCCAGGCCAAGCTCCTCCGGGTGATCCAGGAACGGGAATTCATGCAGGTGGGGAGTCAGAAACGCATTAAACTCGATATCCGCATCATCGCCTCGTCCAACCGCGACCTCAGCGAAGCCATCAAGGCGGGCACCTTCCGGGAGGACCTCTACTATCGCCTCAGCGTCATCCCCATCCATCTACCCCCCCTCCGGGAGCGCACCGGGGACATCGCCCTGCTGGTGGATCACTTTCTCCGCCAGTATAGCCAGAAAGGCCCGCGGGAGGTCACCGGCGTCTCCGCCCAGGCCTTGAAATTGCTCAGTGATTATGGCTGGCCGGGGAATGTCCGGGAACTGGAGCACACCATTGAACGCATCGTCATCCTGGAAGATGGGGCCATCATCCAGCCGGAGCATCTGCCCAGCTTCATTTCCCAGCGCCAGGGCGAGTTCCAGGCCTTCTCCGATGAAAACTACTCCCTGGAGGAGTTGGAAAAACGCTATATTCAATTCATCCTGCGCCGCACCAAGGGCCGGCGCCAGGAAGCCGCCCGCATCCTGGGGATCAACCGCAAGACCCTGGGCCACAAAATCGACAAATACCGCCTCCGCACCAACTGGTAGGGCAGAAAGGTATTGGGCTGGGGCCGCCGTTACCGGGGCGAGGAATCACCCCTGCCCCCCCGGGCCGCGTCCAGGAGATCCCGCACCTGTTTCACCAGGTCCATGGGCCGGAAAGGCTTGGGCACAAAATGCTGCGATGGTTCCGGCGCCCCGTATGAAATCAGGTCCCCGTCCGTGTAGCCCGACATGAAGAACACCGTCATTTCGGGATACAAAGGGGCCAGACGGTCGGCCAGCTCCTTGCCGCTCATCTGGGGCATCACCACATCGGTCACCATGAGGTGGATCGGCCCCCGGTGCCGTTCACAGAGCAACAAGGCCTCGCCCCCGTGCCGGGCCTCCAGGACGTTATAGCCGTACAGGCGAAAAAACCGGCACAACAAAGTCCGGAGCGCCTCTTCATCCTCCACCACCAGAATGGTTTCCGACCCTTCCAGCTTTGCCGCCTTCGTCGTCGTCTCCCCGGCGGCCTCCGCCGTCGCCTCCAGACGCGGCAGATAGAGCGTGAACGTGGTGCCCTGCCCGGGCCGGCTCTCCACCTCAACGCAACCGCCGTTTTGCTTGACCATGCCGTACACCATGGATAGCCCCAGGCCGGTGCCTTTCCCTACCTCTTTCGTGGTGAAGAACGGCTCGAAGATGTGATCCAGGGTCTCCGCGTCCATGCCGCTGCCGGTGTCCCTCGCCGCCAGCCTGACGTAGCGCCCCGGGGGGATATTCCCATAACGGCAATGATGGCTAGTGCCAAAGTCGATATTGGCCGTCGACAGGGTAAGCCGGCCGCCCGTGGGCATGGCGTCCCGGGCGTTGACCGCCAGGTTCATGATGACATGCCCCATCTGGCCGGCATCGGCTCTCACCGCCCCCAGATCGGCGCCGGCCGCGATGTCCAGGTCGATGTGTTCCCCGATGAGACGCCGCAACATCTTTTCCAGGTCGCTCACCACCCGGTTGAGGTTGAGCACCTGGGGTTTTATCACCTGCCGGCGGCTGAAGGCCAGCAACTGTTGGGTCAGGGACGCGGCCCGTTCCGTGGCCTTGAGGATATCTTCGCTATATTTATAGAGGGGGTCGTCTTGAATCAGGCTGGACCGGATAAGCTCGCCGTAACCCATGATGGCCATCAGGAGATTGTTGAAATCGTGGGCCACGCCGCCGGCCAGCCGGCCGATCGCTTCCATCTTTTGCGCCTGCAGGAGTTGGGCTTCCAGGGCCTTGCGTTCGGTGATGTCCACCCCCAGTTTCAGGACCATGGGGGAGCCGTCAAAATCGGCAAAGGGATAATTGTAGATCTGATAGGTCCGGCCCTCGGGGCTGGTTTTCTCCCACTCCACCGGCTTCTGGGTCTCCAGGATTTCCCTGACGTTGCACTCATCGCAGGGCCTTTGCCGGTCATAAGCAAGTTCAAAACAAGTGCGGCCCTCGGGGTCTCCGAAGATCTCCCG
>JBKQVS010000123.1:0-9528 GCA_052139855.1 Desulfobaccales bacterium | reverse complement strand
GGAGGGCAGGGCCGTTGGCCCTGGCCCTCCCCCCAAACTTGCCTTCCCTCAATACAACCGGCTCATCAGGTGGCCGTTCCGGTAGAGGGAGATGTAGCTGTCCTGGGAGACGCAGATGCCCAGCACGTCCGGGGCGTAGGCCGAAAACTCCCGCGTCACCTGGTGGCGCATGCCGCTGCCCAGGTCGTCCTGGTCCGGGAGCAGGCAAATGGAGGTGGGTTTCAGACGGGCCCGAAACTGGCAGGCCTCCAGCCGGTCGTTAAAGATCACCGCGCCGTCGGACTTGGCCAGGCCGGCGATATGTTGCAGCCACGCGTCGGTGAGGGGCGCCGGCGACGCCAGGTGCACCTGGTTTTCAATGGGGGTGTGCGGGTCATCCAGCCGGTCCTGGCTCAGCCCCAGGAGCAGGATGGCCCCGTGGCCGCTGTGCCGCACCAACTCCAGCAGCGCCTTGAGGCGGGGCACCACCCCGGTCCCGGCTATCTGGCAGCCGGGGCAAACCTCCTTCAACTGGCGCTCCAGGTCCTGCCAGAAGATATCCTGGAACAAGGGGATATGGAGGTGTCCCTGCCGGTATTCCAGGAGGGAGAGCCGGATGCGCTGGTTCTTGTGGCCTTTCAAGGCCACCCAGAAGCTGATCCGGCCTCGGCTGGAGATGGTGGCCAGGGGCAACGCGGCGCGCCAGGCCACGGTGCTCGTGAGCTGCCGCTGGGTCCCCTGGATGAGCTTCAGCAGGCCCACGATCTGGCCTCGGTGCACCGCCAAAAAGGTGGAGCGGCCGTCGGCGTTGAGGAGAAACTGTCTGAGGCCCTGCAGTCCCAGGTCCAGGGAAGTATAGTTGGCTTCATCAAACCAGAGCAGGGAAGGCCAGCGCTGCCGGTAGTGCGCCAGCGGCCGGTAGTTGGTCAGGATGGCAAACCCGGTGAACAGGCGCTCCCCTTCCACCGAATAGTAGAGGAGACGCTTGAACAGGCGCCAGGCCCGGATGATGGCCTCCTCCCGCTCCTTGTCCAGCATGCCGCAGCGCCGCAAGTCGGCGGCGGTGTAGAGCATGGAGCCGATATACGGGTTGTCCTGGGCGTCCAGCTTGATGGTGGCGCAGGGTGCCTGGGTCAGGCTCTGAAGATAGTCGGCCACCACCTGTTCTTCCAGGGAGTAAGGCGTAAAGGGGTAGAGCCCCGCCTCTTCCCGGTCCGACAGCGACAGGTGGATGATCACCAGCCGCCCGAACAGCATGCTGAGGAACCGGCAGTGGAAGGGGGACAGCAGGAACGCGGTCTGGGTGGTCCGGAGCTTGAGATAAAACTGAAAATCCGCCAGGTCCAGACGGATCACGTGATAGATGACGTGCTCATTTTCCGTCAGGTTGGGATAAATGACGCCCCGGACTTCCATGAGGTGCCGCTGCAGATAGGTGGTGAAGCAGGGAAAGAGCTCCCGGCCGCCGGAGGACTCCAGCGCCTCCAGGTCCGGATGCTCCAGCCACTCCACCGAGCAGGTGGTGATGTCGTGGACCAGGCGCAAGACCTCCGGGGTGTTAATCAGGAAGTCGAGCCGGGAGGCGAGGAACTCCCGGGTCTGGACGTGGGTTCTGGCCATGGGGCGCTAATTGTCCTTTATGGCGAAATGATGGGAGGCTGGGTCCCTAATTGCTTAAATAATATCACAATTTTCCCGAAGTGCCAGAGGCCGCTTCAGGTCTGCGGCCGCAGTTGCCGGCAGAAAGCGGCCAGGTCCCGGCACTGGGTCCGGATTGAACCCGCCAGCCCGGGCCAATCCAGGCTGGTGAACTGCCGGTCCCGGAGGAGCCAGCGGCCGTCCACCATGACGTGCCGCACATCCGCGCTCCGGGCCGCATAGACCAGATGCGAGTAAGGGTCGTAGAGCGGCGTGAGGTGGGGCTGGTCCAGCGCCACCACGATCAGGTCCGCGGCCTTTCCCGGGGCCAGGGTCCCGGTGGTTTCGCCCAGGCCCAAGACCCGGGCCCCCTCCCGGGTGGCCAGGGCCACTACCCGGGCCGCAGGCATGAGCGTTGGATCATGGCCCCAGACCTTGTGCAGCCGGGCCGCCAGGCTCATCTCGCCCCACAGGTCCAGGTTGTTGTTCGAGGCGGCCCCATCCGTCCCCAGCCCCACCGTCACCCCGAGCTTGAGCAGCTCCGGGATGGGCGCCACCCCCGCGGCCAGCTTCAGATTGCTTTCGGGACAGTGGCTGACTTTCACCCGGCGGTGGGCCAGGAGCTCCAGGTCGGCAGGTTCCAGCCATACGGCATGCACCGCCACCGTCAGCTCATCCAGGACGCCCAGATGGTCCAGGTAAGCCCCCGGGGACCGGCCGGTGCGCCCCTTGAGGCCGGCCGCCTCCTCCCGGGTCTCCGCCAGGTGCAGAAAAAACGGTGCCCCCCGGGCCCGGGTCAGGTCCTTGGCCTTCTGCAGGGTCTCGGGTCCGCAGGTATAGGGGGAATGGCAGAAGATGGCCGATGTGAGCCGCTCCCGGTAAGCCGCGCCTGAGTCCAGAAACTCCGCCGCCGCTTCCAGGTTCCGGGCCGGGTCCGGGACCCCGGGGGCCGGAAAATCCACCACCCCCTGGGCCACCACGGCCCTGAGGCCGGCGTCGCTCAGGGCCCGGCGCACCTCGGCCTCGAAAAAATAGCCGTCGGCCACGGTGGTGATGCCCCCCCGGATCATCTCCGCCGCGGCCAAAAGTGTGCCCCGGTAGACTTTATCGGCGTCAAGCCAGCCGCCCTCCGCGGGAAAGATGAACTCCGTGAGCCATTGCTGCAAGGGCAGATCGTCGGCCAGGCCCCGGAACCAGACCATGGGGGCGTGGCAATGGGTATTCACCAGCCCCGGCAGCACCAGATCCCCCTGCGCGTCCAGGCGCTCCCGGGCTCCGGGGAGGTCTTGGGCCGCCTCGGCCTGCCCCACCGCGGCAATCTTGCCGCCGGCAATCGCCACATAGCCGTGCGCCAGAGGCCCGGCGCCGGGCGCCATCGTCAGGACCAAAGCATTATGGATCAGGTAGTCCCACGCCATGCGGTTTCTCAACCTTTCCCCGCGCCTGGTGGCAACAGTTGAGCCCCGGGGCTCCGGGGCGCCGGCGGCCCGGGTGGCACCTGCCCCCCACGCCGGAACAAGGCGCAGCCGGGATCGGCATACACCTGGCGCCACTCGGGATCGCCGCTCAACCGGCCATACACCCGGGAGCGCAGTTCGATCAGGATCAGGTCCGGCGGATAATCTGCCAAAAATTTTCGCCAGCCTTCTCGACCCATGAGAAAGTCGAAATATTCCTTATGCAAGGCCTCCGGATAAACCGTCTCGTAACGTCCGTCAATCGCCACCAGGCATTGAGGATATAATCTCCAGAGGCAGTATTCGCCCCAGTCGAAATGCACCAGCAACTTTTTCCCGAGATGGCGCTGCTCGAGGTAATCAAGGGCCCCCACCGGATAATACGGTGCGGGTCTGATAGCCAGGCTCGGTTCCTCCGGGATCTCCAGTCTAAGGGGATTGTGGCTGGCGAGCCGGTAGGCAAAAAACCCGATGAGCAGGAGCACTGCCAGGGCGGGAATTTTCCGCCCCAGGCCGTCCATCGCCGCCATCAATCCGGGCCGGGTGCTTAACTCCCGGAAATACCCGCTCAGCAAGAGGGGTATATAAGCCACGAAGGCCAGGGTAAAAAATATCTGGTGCCGGTTGTGTCTTACCGCCAGGTAAAGGGTGAAGACCAGCACCAGGGCCGGGGTGACTTCTCGCCAGCGGGCCCACCCGGCCAACAAAACCGCCACGGCCATCAAGGCCAGAAAGTAATAAAATTCGTAGCCGCCCACAAAGCTTTGTTTATACCCTTCAACTATCGAGACCCATTCGCTGATTTCCGGACGCGGCATCGTCACCGCCTGGACCAGGTAACTCCAGTATCTCAAGCCGTAGGGGTTGATCAGCGTGGCGAGACCCGCCAACAGGAACCACACGAGATAGGGCCGGAAAGGCCGCCGGCTCAAAGCTGCCCCCACCGCGTATAAGAAAATCAGCCCCAGGCCGGCCAGAAAACCGCCGTGCAGGTTGCACCACACGATCTCAAGCGGCGCCAGGAGCCATAACTTGCCCCAGCCCCCCGACAGCCTGGCGTCCTCCAGCAGGTAGAGGAAGATGGCAAACCCGAAATAGGTGAAAACCTGGGCCCGGACGGGACTGTAACCCATGCGCAGGCTCGAGAGGGCCAACAATATGAGCAGGGCCGTGGGCCAAAGATCGGCGCCGCGCCGGCGCGCCGTCAGGTAGACCGCCCCCACGGTGGCCAGCCCCAAAGCAAACTTGAGAACCTGGAGACCTGGGGCCCCCAGGCTCCGGAAGAGGGGGTAAAAAAACACCCCGGTCAGCCACTCATGATAGACCCAGGGTTTGAGCGTCGGCACGTACGCAAAGACATCTTCATAGGGGAATGGTCCCTGACCCCAGAACAGCCGGCCAAAGGCCAGGTATCCCCAAAGATCCGGATCGGCCGCGGTATTGTTCAGGCAATACAGCCCAGAGACTATTAAGAGGAGAACTGCGGCGGCCTTGAGGTTGAGGAGGTAATGCTTCAGGCTGGCCGGTCCCATGCGCTATCCCGGTGGAGTCTCGGATCAAACTGACGTATCCTGCCACGCCGGCCACCGAGGCCGGGCAGCCCCAAATATGCCGGAACTGCGGGTGCCGCAGGCGGGATTCGGATACCTCTGACTACTACAAGCGGGAACCGGAATCAAGATTTTTTGCGCCGGAGGGCCGGCCGGAGGCTTAATACGAGGTGGCCGGGCCGGGAGGCCGGGTCTCTTCCTGATATTTGTCTCGAATGGCGGCAATGACCTCGTAAATGGCCAGGAAGGCCTCCACCACTTCCGGGTCAAAGTGCTTACCCGACTGATCTTTAATATAGCCCAGGGTCATTTCTTCGGACCAGGGGCTTTTATAGACCCTTTGGGTCACCAGGGCATCATAGACGTCGGCCAACGCCACGATGCGCCCGGCAATGGGAATCTCCTCCCCCTTTTTCCCGTCTCCCAACGGCGGCTGGTCCCGGTAAATATCGTCGATCTTCCCCGGATATCCCGAACCATCCCATTTCTCGTGATGGTTCAGGGCGATCTCCGCCGACAGCGCATCCAGGTCGGAGGCCTGATTCTGGAACAAGCGGGCCCCGTAAATCGTGTGATACTGCATGTCCCGGAATTCTCCGGCATCCAACTTGGCCGGTTTTTTCAGGATGAGGTCCGAAATGGCCACCTTCCCCAGGTCGTGCAGCATGGCGGCAATTCTCAGCAAGTCTTTCTGCCGCTTGATATCCGCCTCGGCCATGCCGCGCCTCAGGCCCCACTGATGGTAAACCTCCGCCGCATAGGCCCCCACCCGGTTGGCATGCACCCCCGTTTCCTTGGGGTCGCGCAGCTCGCACATCTTGATCATCCTCAGGATGATCTCCCGGGTCATCATGGCGCGTTCAATGGCCGCCGCGGCATTATCGGCAAAATAACTGAGCAGCAGTTGGTCCCCCGAGGTAAAGGTCGAGGCGCGCCGGCCCTCCCCCAGGGGATTGATAATCTCCATCACCCCCACCGTCTTGTCGGTGCTGGTGACCAGCGGCACCGCCAGGATTGATTGCGTCCGGTAGCCCGACTGGCGATCAAAAGCGTCATTGAAGGTGAACGGCATCCCGGCCGGCAGGTGATAAGCGTCCTCAATCAGCAGGGGCTTCCCGGTCAGGGCCGTGTATCCGGCCAGAGAACGGTTATCCACCGCCAGGCTATGGTTCGCATAAAGATAGCGATTGACCCCGGAGCCGCCAAACAGGGTGTCGTTATGAATGTAGCTGAAATTGAGGACCCCGTTCTCGATGAGATAAATGGACCCGGCGTCGGCCCGGGTCAACCGGCGGGCCTGGAGCAGCACCTCGTCCAGCAGGGCGTGCACATCCTTGATGTGCGACAGCCTTTCCATCACCTCCAGGATGCGGTTGCAGATATCCGCATAGCTATGAGCTTCCCGGCTCCCGGGCTCACCTTTTGGAGATGGGGGATTCACGCTCATCAGCAACTCCCGGGAGTCTGCCCCGGCGCCGTCCTGGCAGGATTGCGGCAATCTTCAGGTTTATCGGCTGATATCCACCGGGGCCCCGGTCTGTTCTGCCACGGCCTGAATAAAGCGGGTCCAGTTGATCCGCCCGGCCAGGTCCCGGTCCTGGACCCGCTTTATGGCATACTGCAGCATATCCGGAATCTTGAAGTAGATATCCTCATGCACTTCCACATAGGTGCGCCCCTGGAGGAAGCCGAATTTCACCGGCTCATAGATGATCTCCACCGTCGTGCCCACCGGGGTCATGTCAAAGAGCTTCTCGATGTCCTCCGGGTAGTGCCGGATGCAGCCGTGGCTCACCAGGCGGCCCACCCCCATGGGCGCCGCGGTGCCGTGCAGCCCGTAATGGGACAGCCCCATCCAGCGGTTGCCCACCGGGTTGTCCTCCCCCGGCGGCATATAGGCCATGCCATACTTTTCCTGCAATCCCGGCGGGATATGCCATCCCGGGTTGACCGCCTTGCTCTGGACCCGGAAGCGCTGGTTAAAGGGGGTCTTGTAATCCAGCACCCCGACGCCGATGGGGAAGGTCCAGACTTCGTGCTTATCCGGGAAAAACCGGTAGCCCCGGAGCTCCGCCACGTTCAGCAGGTAACCGGGAGGATTGGCGATTTGGGGGATGATCCACTGGGTGGGAATGACGATATCGGTCTCCCAGGGCAGATAGAAATGATCCAGGGCGCGCTGAAAGTGGGCTAACTCCCAGAACCCCAGGTCATAATCCCGGGCGATCTTGTAGAGATTCTCATAGCGCACGATATGGTGCGTTTGGGGCTGGCCCACCACCGTGACCGCGGCCGGGTCCACCCCCGGGCCTTGGGGCAGGCGGTAGGTGAACGGCCCGGCCGCCCCCGCCGGGCTTCCGGCCATGGCCAGCCACCCCACCAGCAAAACGCCCAGAAATCTCCAGCTCATTGACATTACGTATATTTTATCGAATAAAGGGGGGTAAACCAAGGGAAAACGGCCCATCCGCGCCCGCGCCTTGCCCACCCCGGCGAAATAACCAGGTTTTCCCGAGACTTATCCGGCCCAGAAAGGGCTTGCGCCTCAAGACGTTTAGGGCCATAGTATGAGCATGATTCTCGATGGCCATACTCACGTCTTTCCCGAGGAAGTCTGCCGCCGCCGGGAGGATTACTTCAGCGACGAACCGGCCTTCCGCCTGCTCTACGATTCCCCCAAATCCAAGCTGGTAGGCCCGGAAGAGATGGTGGCGGCCATGGATGAGGCCGGGGTCACGGCCGCGGTGGTCATGGGCTTCCCCTGGCGCCGGGAGGCCCTCTGGCGCCGCCAGCACGAAGTGATTGCCGGGGCCATGCGCGGCTTTCCCCAGCGCCTCATCGGCTTTTGCGCCGTGCATATCCTGGCGCCCGGCGCCGCCCGGGAAGTGGAGCGCTGCCTGGCCGCCGGCTTCCGGGGCGTGGGCGAACTGGCCTGGTATGAAACCGACTTGGGCGAAGACCTCACCGCCGCCCTCGCCCCCATCGCCGAACTCTGCGCCCATTACCGGGTGCCCCTGCTGCTCCACACCAATGACCCGGTGGGGCCCCACTACCCGGGCAAGGCCCCCCTGTCGCTCCCGGCCCTCTATGCCGCCATCCGCGCCTTTCCCCAGGTGGACTGGATTCTGGCCCACTGGGGCGGCGGCCTCCCCTTCTACGGCCTGATGAAAAAGGAAGGCCCCCAGGTCCTCTCCCGGGTCTATTTCGATACCGCCGCCTCCCCTTACCTCTACCGGCCCCAAATCTACCGCCTGGCCGCCGAAATGGTCGGCCCCGATAAAATAATCTTCGGCAGCGATTATCCTTTGCTGCCCATCAGCCGATACCTAAAAGAGATGGACGACGCCAACCTGCCCGACGACTGGCGCGAGATGATTTTGGGGCAAAATCTGGCGAGGTTGATAGGATGGTGATTTTTAGCTGTCAGCTTTTACACATTATGCTTAAAGATTGCAATACGACTGAGCCCTGAATGCTAACCTTAGCCAAACGCTTAGCCGCTGCAATGAACTCGTCCGGATATAATACCGTAGAGTCATCCGATTCGCGTCTTCTACCAGTCATTTCTAAGCTCCAATATTTGTCGGATAAGGGCAACTTCGCGCGACTTCTATCGGATCTTTTTAAATGCAATGACAAATCAAACCTGCATAGTCTGCTTTTCGAAGCCACCTTCGCTTGGTATTTTGAACAGAAGGGGAAGCACTTGGCATACGAAGTGCTTCAGCAGCCGCCTGCTCTGTCCACGATTGATTTCTTATATTCCCCATCCCAGGATATGCATGTTTATTATGAGCTGCGGCTTCTTCAGCAACAAGCAGCCATAACGGCCCTATTCGAAGAACAATTGCGGGAATCTCCATATTTCGGCGCGCTTCTCAATGGGCCGGATCAGCAGCGGGATATTGTGAGACTGCAGCAGGTTCTGCTTAGTAAAGTGCAAGATCGTGAAGGGAACCCAGTCAAGTTCTTCAGCACCGAACGACATAATTATAATGTGATAGTAGTTGATGTCTCTCAGCCCCTTCTTGGCATGATAGACAAGTACGATTGCATTTTATGCTGTTGTGGGGACGAAGTTTTGCCTCCGCCCTATCGCCGTGATGTCTTCGGACTGTTTCAAACTCCACGATCCAATGATCCTACTTTGTTTCAAGACATTGCTCAGAAGTTCGACCACTTCCGGGAGATGATACACGGCATTTTGTTTATGCGCAGACCGCGCAATAATTCAATTGATTTTGAGCTTCAATACTACTTTATTCGGAATAGGCATATTCTCTCCGTAACGGCCTATGACCGCATTTTAGCTGAATTGGGGCAAGTATTTGCGCTGTGGGAGAAATAGGACATAGGGATTATTCTGGTTCCCAAGCTGCGCTTGGGAACCAGAGGTAGAATTCATGGCGCGCAGTGCGCACCCTACATTAACTTATGCTCTCGGTTTTCTAAGAGATTCAGATTATAATCAACATGGTCAACCAACCGGGGAAGTGAAGTCAAAGCTCACATCCCTTATAAAAATATAGAAAAAAGCTGACCGCTCATAGCTGACAGCTTCTTCCGAAGGAACATTTTTGGAACACACCTCAGACATTCTGGTAATCGGCTCCGGCCTGGCCGGCCTGGGTTACGCCCTGAAAGTGGCGGAGTTCGCCCGGGTCAACCTCATAACCAAAAAAAGGCCTCACCGAGACCTCCACCAGCAAGGCCCAGGGCGGCATCGCCGCGGTCCTGGGGCCGGACGACCGCTTCGAATACCACATTCAGGACACCCTCACCACCGGCGAAGGCCTCTCCCACCCGGCTATCGTCGAACTCGTCGTCCGCCAGGGACCGGCCCGCATCCGGGAGTTGATCGACATGGGGGCCCATTTTGATATGGGCAAGGACAACGGCTATGA
>JBKQVS010000122.1:0-2747 GCA_052139855.1 Desulfobaccales bacterium | reverse complement strand
GTGGACAGCCCGGCAGACGCCCGGCAGGTGGAAGAGTTCCTCCAGAGTTGATAGTCCGTCTCAGGTTTGGAGAATTTCTCGGGAGCCCCAGGCGAAAGCACGCGCCAGCCGAAGCGTGCGGCTCTCTGAAACCGGTTACGGCGCCGCCGGGAACCGGCCAATAACCCGAATCGGCAAATCAGGCAACTAGGGGGCGGCAGCCGGCGGCGTGGCGCTGCCCTTATCGTACTGCGGAAACTGCTGGGCCAGATAGGGACTGAGGTGGGCGTCGATAATCTCCGCCATCCGGGCGGCCCCGGCGTTGGTGTAGTGCATCAAATCATAATAATAGGTGGAGTCCTTGGGCATCTCCAGGGCCAGGTCGATCACCAGGACGCCCTGTTCCCGGCCCACTTTCCGGGTCACGTCATTATAAAGTTCCAAAATATCCCAGGCCGTAGCGCCGTCCATGTCCTTAGCCACAAACTTGTGCCCCAGGTTAATCCCGGTGGCCGGGTCCGCGACATCGCCGTAAAGCACCGGCTGGGTCAGCAGCACCGGCACGATATGATGATCTCGGCAAAGAGCCATAAGTTTTTCCAAGCGCTGCTTATACGGACCCAAGTAATGCTCGCGATGCTCTTTAATAATCGCGACCAATTTCTCCGAGGATACCTCGAAATGTGGCAGTTTTATTAAATCGATCTCCTGGGGTTTGTTCTGGTTGTTAATCATGGTTGACTTGGGGAAATAGTAGCGGTACAGGTTCAGGGCCGCCGCGGCCAGTTCGCTGTGCACCGCCGCCGACGCCAGGAAGCGCTCCAGGGAACGGAAATTAACTTCGTGAATCCTCTCATCAAAATCCCGTTCGCCCCGGATTCCCAGGTCATTGATCCCCACCAGGAAGATCACCACCTTGGGTTTGAGCTTCACCAGGTAATCCTGCATCAGGATCGCGTGCCCGAAGGTGGAATTGCCGCTGAGACCGGCATTATTGAGCCAGAGATCCTTAAAGTCCCGCTGCAACATCACCCCCAAATCGTGGGGCCAGGTCTTGTCCTCCGCCAAATCGAAACACTCGGTGGTGCTGCCGCCCACCGTCACGATGGTCAGATTATCGGCAAAATCGGCGGGCGGCTCCGGGCCCCTAAACCCCAGCGAATTGCGCTGCTGCACCACGACCTTATCCAGTTTCCCCAACCCGTGTTCATGATGGATGATTTCCTTCTTATGAATGGGCAAAATAATTTTGTCACCCTTGATTCTGAAGCCCAAGGGATTATAAATTCTCAAGATCAGTTCACAGAGACCTAAAACTAAAATAAAGCTTATCAATAAAACCAAAAGGTTTTTGCCAACGTTACGTAATCTGGCCCCCATTGTTGTTTGTAACTCTTCTTTTTGTGCCATTACCTGCCGCTCCCAACCTCTTCTATGTACCATGAGTTACTGAATTGTCAAGGGAAATCCAGCCGCCGCGCCAACACGGTTTCTGCTCTTGCCCAAATCATGCGCTAACAACAGATAATCCTTAATGGCTGCGGCCCTGGTCTAAGCCCTTGCCAGGGGAACCGGATTTGACTATAGTGGCGTGAGAGGCTCACTGACCAAGGCCACCGGCTCTTATGATCTCGCCCGCCCAACGACAAATTTCCCCCGTGGTCATCTCCACGGCCCTGGGCCACGATGGCCGGGGCATCTTTCCCTACACCCTGCTTTTCTCCTACCGCCGGCTCCTGGCCGCGGTCCAGGGTACCGGCACCACGGTCTTTACCAAATCCGCCACCCGCTTCAAACGCCGGGGGAACTTCATCCCCGCCAACCCCCTCACCTGGAAATATATCCGCAGGCTCCCGGGCCTGGGCCTGCTCAACGCCTACGGTCTCACCAACGCCGGGGTGGAGAACTGCGCCCCGGATATCCGGGCCGCCTGCGACGCGGGTTTCAAGACCATCCCCAATCTCTATCCCGAATTCATCAAGGGTACGGACATCGCCATCCGGGAAACTTTGGCGGCCGTGGCGATCTACCAGCACAGCCTGGGCCCTCTCTTCCGGGCCCTGGAACTCAACTACTCCTGTCCCAACTCTGAGGAGGCCATTGCCCAAAATGTGGTCCAGGCGCTCCTGTGCACCCGGAAAGTGCGCAGCCTCTACCCGCAGCTTTATTTAATCGCCAAGCTCAGCATCTGCCACCCCTACGAGTTCGCCCAGGAACTGGAGCGCATCGGGGTCAACGCCCTCCACGCGGTCAACACCATCCCCCACAATATCGTCTTTCCGCTGCAGCGCTCCCCCCTGGGAGAAGTGGGCGGCGGCGGCGTCTCCGGGGGACCGGCCTTCGACTTAGCCTATAAGTATAACCAGGAATTGCGTCCCAAGGTGGGGCTGTTTTTGATCATGGGCTGCGGGGTCGCCGGTCCGGACGACGTCCGGCGCTACTTCGATCTGGGCGCCGACGCGGTCAGCCTCTGCACCCTGGCCCTGCGGAAGCCCCGGGAGGCCACCGGTATCGTGCTCCGGTATAATGGCTGAGGCGGCGGCGTCAGGCTGGAGATTTTGCTGTCATAATTGATAATTGCAAAAATAAAGGTGCGCCGCGCGCACCTCGGATGAGATTCTCGGTGACTAAAAAAACCGGGGAACCTGGTTCCCCGGTTTTTTTTACTTATGGGGTTGGGGATGGGGGTTGGCCAGCACGACGGGGATCCGTTCGAAGTTGTAGGGCGGGACGGGCATGGCCGTCTGCCACTCGAGACCGTGCGAGCG
>JBKQVS010000121.1:0-10180 GCA_052139855.1 Desulfobaccales bacterium | reverse complement strand
GTCGGCCAGCCTGTGCTTTGAGCAGAGCTACGGCATGGTGGAAGGCGACAGCGCCTCCCTGGCGGAACTCTGCACCCTCATATCCGCGCTGGCCGAACTGCCCCTGGCCCAGAACCTCGCCATGACCGGCTCGATGAGCCAGCGGGGCGAGGCCCAGCCCATCGGCGGCGTCAACTGGAAGATCGAGGGTTTTTATAAGGTCTGCAAGGCCAGGGGACTGGACGGCACCCAAGGGGTCATCATCCCCATGGCCAATGTCACGGAGTTGATGCTGAAAAAAGAAGTGGTGGACGCGGTCAAGGCAGGCACGTTTCACGTCTGGGCCGTGGGCCACGTCGATGAGGCACTGGAACTTCTCACCGGGGTTCCGGCCGGCAAACGACTGGCTGACGGCACTTTTGAACCGGACACGGTGAACTGCCGGGTGGACCAGAAGCTGAAGCAGATGATGGAGCTGGCCAGGGAGTTCATGAAAGGGGAAGAAGGCCCCGGCAAAAGCGAAACGCCGGCGGCCTCGTGCCCGTCCTGCGGCAAGTAACCATCCCCAGCAGGCATTGGGGCGGTGAAGCTGGTCGGGCCGGGCCCTTTAAAATGCTTTTTCGGGCATCTGAAGTTGTTTTAAGATGTGGGCAGTTCGCGGCTGAGAACAAGCCTGGATTAATCTGAAGGAGCTTTTTATGAAGAGAATCAGCCTGTTGATGCTTATGCTGGTCATGGCCGCGGCCCTGGCGGCACCCGTGGCGGCGACCCCTGCGGCATCGGGGATCTCCGCAGATGAAGCTCTGAGACTCCTCAAGGAAGGCAATGCCCGTTACATCGAGGGCAAACTCCAGCATCCCCGCCAGGACGGGGCTCGCCGGGGCCTGACCGCGGCCCAGGGCCAGCACCCCCTGGCCGTGGTCCTCTCTTGCTCCGATTCACGGGTGCCGCCGGAAATCATCTTCGACCAGGGTATCGGCGATCTCTTTGTAGTCCGGGTGGCCGGCAACGTCGCGGCCACGGATGAGATTGGCTCCATCGAATACGCCGTGGACCACCTGGCCGCCCCGTTGGTGGTGGTCCTGGGTCACAGCCAGTGCGGCGCGGTCACCGCGGTGGTGGACGACAACAAGCTGCCCCCCAACATCGCCAATCTGGTGGAGCCTATCAAACCCGCGGTGGACAAGGCCAGGCAGGCTAACCCCGAGGCCGCCAAGGACGTGCTCCTCAAAGCCGCCATCACCGGCAACGTCTGGCAGGCCATGGAAGATATGCTGCGACTGAGCCCCCTCATCCGGGAGAAGGTCAGAGACGGCCAGGCTCAAGTGGTGGGCGCCCTCTATGACCTCGATTCCGGCCAAGTCCAGTGGCTGGGGCCGCACCCGGACCAGGAAAAACTGGTGGGAGGCAAGAAGGGGGCGGGCAAAAGCGGTAAAAAGGGGAAAAAGTCAAAAAAACCCGAGGAGTAACACGGTGTTAGGTTCTTGGGTTTAGTTTTTGGAGTATCCTCTTGTTCCCAGGTTACACTTGGGAACGGGGCTAATACAATCCCCGGTGGCCCCAGGGTGACCCGTGGCCGATCACGCCTCAGGATAGTTTGGATTCGATGTAGGCGTAGGCGGAATGGTTGTGGATGGACTCGAAGTTTTCCGATTCCACCGCGTACCAACTGAAGTTGTCATTTTGGCTCATACGGTGAGCGATTTCCCGCACCACATCCTCGACGAACATGGGATTGCTGTAAGCCTTCTCGGTGACGAATTTCTCGTCCTGGCGTTTCAATAAGGCATAGACCTCGCAAGAGGCCGACTCCTCCACCAGGCGGATCAGGTCCTCGATCCAAAAAAATTTCCGATAGCGCACCTGGACCCGCACTTCGCCCCGCTGGTTGTGGGCGCCCACCTGGCTGATCTCTTTGGAGCAGGGGCACAGGGTGGTGATGGGCACGGTGATTCCCACCACCAGGTCCAGGCGCCCGTCGGCGTCGAGGGCCCCGGTGAAGGTGCAGATGTACTCCATCAGGCCCCGGGCCTTGGAGACCGGCGCCTCTTTGTCGATGAAGTAGGGGAAGGTCATTTCGATATGGGCCGACTGGGCGTGCAGACGCCGGCGGGTCTCCTCCAGGATGGGACCGATTTTTTTGAGGCTGACGTCCCGGCGGTATTCGCTCAAGATCTCGATGAAGCGGCTCATGTGGGTGCCCTTGTGGCGATGGGGCAGGTTGACATACATGTTGATGCAGGCCACGGTGTGCTGGGTGCCGTTGAACTTGTCCAGCACCACGATGGGGTAGGAGATATTCTTGACCCCCACCTTGTCGATGTCGATGGTATGGGGACTGACATGGTTCTGGACGTCGGCGATTTCGGCCGCGGGGAGTATGACTGTGGGGGCTTTATGGGTTGACATGGCTCATGGTCCTGGTCTGGGGCGCTGGGTCATGGCAGTGGTCCTCCCCGCATTGGCTGGGGGGCCGGCCTCAGGGGCGGAAAGCCGGCTACCCGGCGCCGCCACCGTTTGGTTAATCATCGCGAAACCGTTCGGCCACGGCCCGGGCGTGCAGGAGCAGGCCCTCGTGTTCGGCCAGGGTGATGACCGTATCTTTCAGGGACCGTAGCGCTTCCCGGGTAAAGTGTTGAAAGGTAGGTTTCTTGATGAAATCATCCACGGAGAGCCCCGAGAACATCCGGGCGCAGCCGCCCGTGGGGAGCACGTGGTTGGTCCCCGAGGCGTAGTCGCCCACCGGCACCGGGGCATAGGGCCCCAGGAAGATGGAGCCGGCGTGCTTAATGCGGGGCAACAGGGCAAAGGGGTCCCGAGTGACGATCTGCAAATGTTCCGGGGCATAGAGATTGGCAAACTCCAGGGCCTCATCCAGAGACGGAGCCAGGAGCACTGCGGAGTACTTCATCAGGGCCGCGGCGATGATTTCCCGCCGGGGCAGGTGGGGCAGTTCGGCATTGATGATGGCCACCACGGCCCGGGCCAGTTCCGCATCCGGCGTTACCAGGACCGCGGCGGCCTCGGGGTCGTGCTCTACCTGGGAGAGAAAGTCCACCGCAACGAACCGGGCGGTGGCGGTGTCATCCGCCAGGATCAGGGCCTCGCTGGGCCCGGCGGGGGAGTCGATGCCCACCTGGCCGAACACCAGGAGCTTGGCCGCGGTGACATACTTGTTGCCCGGCCCGACGATCTTGTCCACCCGGGGGACCATCTTGGTGCCGTAGGCCATGGAGCCGATGGCCCAGGGGCCGCCGATCTTGAAGAGTCGTTGGGCCCCGGCCAGGTGCGCCGCTACCAGGGTGGCGGGATTCACCGCCATCTCAGGTCCCGGCGGCGTGGCCGCGACGATCTCGGGCACCCCCGCCACTTTAGCGGGAATGATGTTCATCAGGGCGCTGGAGGGATAGGAGGCCAGCCCGCCGGGAATGTAGCAGCCCACCCGGGTCAGGGGCCGGCTCAGCCGCCCGGCCAGGATGCCGGGTTGGACTTCCATGGCCCACATCTCGCGGCCCAACTGGGCCCGATGAAATTTTTCAATATTGGCGGCGGCGGTTTTGAGTGCGGCGGTGACCTGGGGGTCCAGGACCCGGTAGGCGGCCTCGATCTCCTTGGGAGTGGCCTCCAGATCAGCCGCGGCCACACCGGCCCTGAACTTCGGGTGCATGTGATCCCGCAAGGTTGCAGCGTCGCCCTCCCGCCGCACCGCTTCCAGGTATTCGGCCACCTCGGCTCGCACTTGGCTCACATCCACCTGCGAACGGGCGAGGATCGCCTGCCGCCGCGGTGGTGCGAGTTCGGTAAGTAGTTCCACCTGCAAACCTGGCACTCGCAGGTCCCGCCTTTTCCGCAAAAATGGATTATATCACTAGAAACTATATAAGATTGTTCAACGAAGCACAAATCTAAATGCGGCGGCATCGCCTGGGGGCCCCGGGGAAGCCTGACGCGGTCTGCGTGCGTGGCAGGTGCCCGGGGCAGCCGCTTTTCTCCCATGCAGCTTGGCTGGGCGGCGCCGGCCGGGAAGTGCGGGCGCAGATCAATGATGTCCCCGGCCACCGATGGCCAGGTAGGTTTGAATTTTAAGAGAAAATTGAATTGCATTCTCTGTGGCCTTTTAGCGGCCCCAGAAAATGATTTCGATGGAGGAGAGGATCGCTCTGGGGTTTTTATCCGAGAAAAGAAGATCAACGCCCCAGTTTAGGGCAGGGGCAGGAGTTGTCCCGCTTCATCTCGGGTAATATACCTTGGTATAAATTTTGCGCGAAAATTTAATATTTTTGACGTTCATACCGATAAAGTGAGGAAGTGAGTTTAATCACCCAAGTCTTTTTTGCTTAACGACTAAATTATTATGAGAAATAAACAAGTTACTCCCTTAGCGTCCTTTCCGGAGAGACGCCGGTTCGGTAGAATTACGGTCGCTGAACCGAGGATATGTCATATTCACCTGCCCCAATCCCAAGAATTATGGACCGAACAGGGGATATTAATGAATATCAGTCTGGGAGGCATCTATCTCGTGTGTGATAAACAGCCTCCACTGGAAAAGAACGATATTCGTTATTTATCTTTGGATACGTCATACGCTGATCCTGGCAATCACCATTTGGGGTTTCAGATCTTAGTAGTTCGCACTGAGCAAAGGAAACAGGAACCCCATCAATTTGCAGTGGCATTAAGAATCATTTCGACCCCTACTTATTATGCGCTTCAGGGGACCAACCAACGAGATTTTACTTCATCGGATAAAGCCCGGATAATGTACCAGTATTACGATTTGAATAAAAAAGCTCACGAAATTATCACTAAGGCGCCCGATATTCGGACCGATAGAATCAAAGATTTCAAGGAATACATTGAGAAAGGCTCTTATAATTTACAATCTGAAAAAGTTACTCAGAGGATGATCGATGATCTTTTCATGGAACAAATGTTGCTCTTTAAGACATAATCTTTAAATTTTCAATCGTTGCCGGTGCAACTCCTCATCTTGCGTGCTGTTCGCGCCAAGACCCGCTTCCCCAAACTGAGGTCCTTGCAGTTATAGTCAGCCGACCCTGCCGGCAGCAGAGCTTGAGATTCCCACCAGGGCTGTCTTTTGGGGTTCTTTTTGTCCTCTACCGTGCCATCATAAGATAAATTTTTTCCGTAGTGACCGCACATTATGACCCTGAGTCGGCGCCCCTCCCGGGTACCGACGCCGATAAAAAGGTTTACCCGGGATGCCATTTTTCAGTGACTATTATTTAACATATTGATATCATAAAGAATGTTTTTTAAAGATCTGATATTAACGAACGCGGCGGCGAAGGCGGATAACACCTCAACCCCTTTAAGGCCCGGGTTGCGAGGAAGATAATGACGACGAAAAAACGGCGTAGAAAGAAGCCGGGGGCGAAGGAAGATCGCATTCTGCGGGCCTTTCAGGAGGCCGCCCGGCCGCTATTGATGGAGGAGCTGCTCCGGTTGCTCAACGCCGGCCAGGACCAGGCCGAGGCCGCCGCTACGGCGGTGGACCAAATGGTGGCCCGGGGGCAACTGGTCTCCCTCAAGGGCGGCCGCTTCGGCCTGGCCGAGAAGATGAACCTGGTGGCGGGGGAGCTCTCTGTCCACCCCGACGGCTTTGGCTTTGTTACTCCGGAGACCGGTGGCAAGGACATCTACCTGGTGGCAGCGAACCTGAAAGAAGCCTGGCACGGCGACCGGGTAGTGGTGCGGATCGAGGGCAGCCGGGGTCGCCGCAAGGAAGGTCGGGTGATCCGGATTCTCTCCCGCCGGCTCACGGACGTGCTGGGTACCTTGTCCCAGGCCGGCGACACCTATTTTGTGGAGCCCGAAGACGAGCACCTCCTCTTTAACCTGGTGATCGCCCCGGAGCACTTAAACGGCGCCGCGCCGGGACAAATGGTCCGGGCCGCGGTGACCCACTATCCCACGGGGCATCTCAATCCCCAGGGAGTGGTCACCGAGGTTCTGGGTGACGTGGAAGACGCGGAGGTCCAGGCCCGGCTGGTGATTTTGAAGTATGAACTGCCGGATGAGTTCCCGCCGGAGGTCCTGGCCGCGGCGGCCGACATCAGCCCGGACCTGTCGGAGCGGGCCCTGAAAGGCCGGCTGGATCTGCGCCACCTGCCCATGGTGACCATCGACGGCGAGACTGCCCGGGACTTTGACGACGGCGTCTATCTGGAGAAAAAGCCCAGTGGGGGCTTCACTCTCTCTGTGTCCATCGCCGATGTCAGCCACTATGTCATCCCGGGCTCGCCCCTGGACAAGGAGGCAGACCAGCGGGGTACCAGCGTCTATTTTCCCCAGCGGGCGGTGCACATGCTGCCCGAGAAGCTGGCCACCGACGTCTGCAGCCTCATCCCCGGGGAAGACCGCCTGGCGGTGACTGCCATTATCAACTTCGACCGCCGGGGCCGCCGGAAAGACTTTACCTTTGCCCGCAGCGTAGTCCGCAACCACGCCCGCCTCACCTACCGTCTGGTGGACGATTTGCTGGTCAAGCAAGACCGGGGGCTTCGGAGCCAATATCGGGCTTTTGTGAAGATGCTCACCCAAATGACGGAGCTCTGTGACCTCCTCCGGGAGCGCCGGGGTGAACGGGGCAGTCTTTTGCTCAGCCTCCCCGAAGCCGAGGTGGTGCTGGACGATAGGGGCTGGCCGGAGGACGTCCGCCGGGTGGATCACCTGGTGTCCCACCTGCTCATCGAGGAGTTCATGATCGCCGCCAACGAAGCGGTGGCTACCTTCCTGGGGGAATTTTCCCTCTTCCGGGTGCACGAGCGCCCCGACGCGGTCAAGCTGGCCGCGTTCCGCACCTACCTGAAGAGCCTGGGGTTCGACCTACCCAAGGAGGTACACCGCGATCCACGAGTCCTCCGGGAGTTTCTGGACGAAGTGCGCCAGACCCCCCTGGCCCCCATGGTGCAGTTGATGCTGCTGCGCTCCTTGAAGCAGGCGCGTTACGCCGGAGAGAACCTGGGCCACTACGGCCTGGCCACCGATTGGTACACCCACTTCACCTCTCCCATCCGGCGCTATCCCGATCTATTGATTCACCGGCTGCTCCTGGCCCGTTTGGAGGGGCGCAAACCGCCGTTTTCCCTGGACCCGGAAGACCTGGAGGCCCAGGCCAGCCATCTCACCCGGCGGGAGCGGGCCGCCATCGGGGCGGAACGGGAGATGCTGTCCCGCATGCAGGTGCGCTGCCTGGCCCACCGGGTAGGCGACACCTTCTCGGGGCGCATCACCGGGGTCAATGCCTTCGGCTTCTTCGTCTCATTAGAGGAGATTTTCGCCGAGGGCCTGGTGCGCCTGGTTGACCTGCCCAATGACTACTACCGCTACGAGGAATCCCACATGCGGCTCTTCGGACGCCGCACCCGGCGCATCTTCGCCCTGGGAGATCTTGTAAGGGTCAAGGTGGCACACGTGGACATCCGGCGCCGCCACGTCAATCTGGTGCTGGTGGAACAGGAGGAAGGGGAAAAAGGCGAAGATGGGAAAGGGGAAAAAGGGGATTAAGCTCTGTAACTCCGGAGATGATTTTGGCGGGCAGGACCCGCACTATAATAATTGATGGGGCGGCCGTCCCTGGCCGCCCGCAGCCCAAATTCTCCAGTCTTGAACATCCGTTGACACCAGGCCACCTTTAAAAATCCACGTACGCCCCCCGGGCCAGGCCTCGGAGGTGGCAGGTGTCGTTCAGGGCCATGATGTGCCAGGTGTCCCCCACCCGGTTAAAGCGGTTGACCGCGGTGGTGTCCTGGCCGATGCGCCAGAAGTGAGAGTTAGAAAGCCCGATGAAGGCCGCGATGAGTACCTTGTTCACCGCCCGGTGGGCCGCCAGCAGGACAGTTTGCCCGGGATGGCGCCGCACCACTTCCTCCACCGCACCCATGGCCCGATCCCGCACTTCGTCCAGGGTTTCACCCCCGGGGAACCGGACGGTGGCCGGGGCGGTTTCCCACTGGCGGTAGAGCTCGGCGTAGGTGACTTTGACCTCCGCCAGGGGCAGGCCCTCCCACTCACCGTAGCATAGATCGGTGAGTCCCGGCAGGTCGGCGACCGATAGATGGTGGTGTCGGGCGATGGCCTGGGCGGTATCCCGGGCTCGGGACAGCGGTGAACAATAGGCGGCGTGGATGGTCTCCCCCTTGAGCCACTCCCCCGCCAGGTGGGCCTCCTCCCGGCCCTGCTCATTCAGGGGAATGTCCCTGGAGCCCCGAAAGATCTTTTCCAGGTTCCAGGGGGTTTGGCCGTGGCGCACCAGAATGATTTGGGTCATTGGTTGTCTTCCTTGTGCGGGGTAATTCCCCTTGGCTCATCCCCCAGCGCTGGCGCAAAAAAGGGGCCGCAGGTATGAACCCTGGCCCCTCCTCTAATGTAACGGCCGGTGCGTTGAAAAGCGCCAATCAGGAAATAATATCCCAGTTGAGGGCAAAGGTATTGTCATACAGGGTGTATTCATACCCCATCATGCTGCCCACCCCCGGCCGCTCACCTTCCTTAACGCGCCAATACATCAAATAGATAGCCGGGACCATGCGGGTCTCACCGGTATTGGGTTCAGGAGAAATGGTGGCCCAGATTTCTTTCTTTTCCATGACCCGCCAGACCGTGCCATATTTCTTGCTGCGCACCTCCTGCCCTACCTCGGGCAGGCCCTTGTCCCGGATGATCTTCTCAAAATCCTTCATGGCCGCCTCCTTTTAAGGTGGTGAGGGTTTAACCTAAAAGTAAGGTGATTTCCTATCCTGTCAAGTTAAGATATTATTTTCACATTTACTCAGCCCCTCTCTCTTTCGTTTATAACGCGGCTTCGACCTCCTTCTTTAAACGTAAAAGCTTCGACTCAGCCTGGAAGATTTCCCCCAGGCGCTGGTCCAGGTGGCTCATCCGGGCGGCGGTAGTCTGGGCGCTGGTCTGTTTTTGGGTCAAGGCGCGGTCCAGGGCCTGCCGGATGCAGGGAGAATTTATTCCAAACCTGAGGCACACAGGAGCAGAATCAGGATAACGCTTACCCTGCTGGATGAGGCCCTGGTTAAATTCGAGGAGTGGGCCCAGGGACGGGGAGTACGCTCCATCTTTTATCGTGAAGAGAATAGCCTCGATCCCGAGAGGCGCGCCGGATTACTGACCGATATTGCCGGAATCCGCTTCATCATGCAGGCATTACGAGATGATCTGCACCTGGAGGTAGGTTCCCAGGATATCGCTAACACCATGGGGGGACACTGCCACATTCTCTGGGTGGACGTCCTGGAAATGACCGGCAAATATCTGCAAGGTTTTGGCGAACCGCCGCCGGAATTGGTTAATCACCTGGACCCCCAAGCCTATCAAATCCTCCAATATGTAGATCACCTCAAGACATTGCTGACCAAACCCTGGTCTTTAGGCTGAGTACTTTTCCCCGGACCCTATGAATAAACAGGCAGAAACCGACTCCAAATGCCTCGGCAAAGCCGCAGCCTGGAAATTCATCATTCTGGTGGGGGTCATCAGTCTCTTCAGTGACGTCACCTATGAAGGCCCCCGGTCCATCAGCGGCCCCTTTCTAGGCGAACTCAAGGCCAGCGTCGCGGTGGTTCGGTAACGTCCCAACTCCTGGCGATGCCCTTGTTCCTGGCGGTGGAAAGGCGCGTGGGCCTCCAACCCCGGTGCCCAGGAGTGCCGGGGAACCGCGGGGGAACCTGCCGGGACCAGGGGCCGGCAAGACCGTCCAACCTCTTGACAAACTTGCCACGCCTGCGTATATAAAAAGGTGCGTTTGGGGGATCGTCTAACGGCAGGACTGCAGCCTCTGGAGTTGCCTATCAAGGTTCGAATCCTTGTCCCCCAGCCAGATTGACTTTACAATCCCCGGTAGCTCAGCTGGTAGAGCGGGTGGCTGTTAACCACCTTGTCGGCGGTTCGAGTCCGTCCCGGGGAGCCATAAATTGACGGCTGCAAGAAATCCAGGCGGGGTCCTTGCAGCCGTTTGCTTGTGGAACCCGTTCCGGGTCCGGCAACCGGTCGTCTCGGCTGAGTCTTGCTGGTGCTGGTCACAGGGAGAATATTGTTTGATGGATTTAGGCTGTGAGGGTGGCCGGATAGGTTATGGGGAGGGGGGAAATACAGAGGCACGGCAGATGAGCTGTGCCCCAGGGTTTCTTTTTGGCGTAGCATTACTAGCCGATTTCTCAGCGCA
>JBKQVS010000120.1:0-16684 GCA_052139855.1 Desulfobaccales bacterium | reverse complement strand
GGCGGGGCCTTCCGTCTGGACGCTGAAGGTCTGAAAACTATAGTCCACCATCAGGGTGGTGATGGTGTTGGCGCCTTCCCGGCGGGTGGAGATGACCTCGATGGTGTGGGGGACGCCGAATTCGTCGGCG
Source organism: Desulfobaccales bacterium (assembly GCA_052139855.1). Taxonomy (GTDB): domain Bacteria; phylum Desulfobacterota; class Desulfobaccia; order Desulfobaccales; family 0-14-0-80-60-11; genus 0-14-0-80-60-11. The sequence continues at coordinate 16,554 of JBKQVS010000120.1, read as the reverse complement.
AAGGTGACGGACTCGCCGTCTTTGAAGCCGCCCTGCCGGAACCAGATCTCGGGGGGCAGGAGCCAGGTCTTGCCGTAGCGGGCCTGAAACTTGAAAAACGACAGGGCATCGAAGGGGAACTGGAGGTAGAGCACCAGGTCTTCATCGGTGGCCGGCCGGTCCAACTCGCCTTGCAGCCGCCGGCGCTCCATCTTCAGGTCGGCGTCCCCGGATTTTTGGATTCCCCCTTCGGCGGCCAGGATCTCGGGCCACTTTTTGCCGTCGTAGCGCTGAAATTCCAACACTTTTTCGATGATCCAGGTGTCGGGCTTAAAAAACGGCAGGGGCCCGTAGCGGCCCAGGATAAGGTTCTTGAGGTCTAGGGAGGGCCGCTCGTAGCGGCCATGGAGGACGTTGTTGACCGCGGTGGTCCAGAGGATCTGGGACCCGGGGGTCACCGACCACCAGTTGCCCAGCTCGGCCTGGACCCGGGCCATTTCCGTGAGGATTTCGGGCAGGCGCTCGAGAAACCCGCCCTGGTCGGCCTGTTCGAAGGCGCTGCCCACGGCGCCGCCGGTGAGCTTGTAGGCCGCGACGGTGGGGTCGTGGCCCCGGAAGGGACTTTCGAAGGACTCATAGATTTTGCGTTCCCGGCGCAGGAGATCGGAGGACTGGATGAGGGAGGGAATATCCACGCCCACGGCCTTCTTGCCGTAGTCGTCCAGGGCCTGGATTAAGGTGAGGGCCGGGGCCTGGCCGTAGATGGAGCCATAGCCGTGGTCGGACACATCGACGATCTTGACCCCGGCCCGGACCGCGGCGCTCATGCGGCCGATGTCGTTGCCGTCGGTGTTGCAGCCGTGATAGTGGAGCACCAGTCCCGGGAAAGCGGCACAGATGGACTCGACCAACTGGCGGAGGCGCTTGGGGGTCCCGAGGCCGGCGTAATTCTTGATGGAGATGATGACGTCGGGGCCGGTGACCGCAAGGATCTCCTGGACCTTGCCGACGTAATAGCGGTCGGTGTGCTCCGGGCCGGTGGAGAAGCAGATGCTGGGCATGAGGAGGCGCTGGGCCTTCTGGACCTCTTCCATCACCGGAATGAGGTTGGGCACGTGATTGAGAAAATCGTAGACGCGCCAGACATCGACGTAGCGGGCAAACTCCCGCACGGTCAGCCGGATGACGTTTTCGGGATAATGGCGGTAGCCGAAGAGGCTGGAGCCGCGGCAGACGGTCTGGAGCAGGGTGCGGGGCATGGCCTTGCGGGTGATGCGCAGGCGTTCGAAGGGATTGACCTGTTTGCGCATGAGGTCAACGTGGACGGAGGCGCCGCCGCTGACTTCGACGGAAAAGAAGCCGGCGGCCTCGCGGTAGGGCGCCACCCGCACCGTGGTCATGGGCATAAGGCGGTTTTTGAAGTCGGATTGGGAGACATCGCGCTCGTTGTTGCACAGGTAGTAGCCCTCGGAGTCGCGCAGCACGCTGAGAATCTCGGTGGGCGGCATGCCCCGGATAATTCGTCCCTGCATGGTTTTTCCCCTGTCCTGAAAGTTCAAAGTTCAAGGTTCAAAGTTCAAGGTTGATGAAGGGTGCGCACCGCCAGCAGCGGCGGCCATGGCGGCCCGGGTTTTTTATAAGTTACGGGTGGGCAAAGGTCCATGCATGACGCAGATGAACCGTGGCGGGCGGGGCCATGGCGACCCCGACCTGGACCGGCGCCTCACTGGGTATATGGATTCCTACCATGGGCATTGATTTCGGCAATGAGGCGGGCCAGTTTCTCCACCTCGCGTTCCTGCTCCCGATAGTCCATGAGTTGGGGGTGGTCATCGATATAGGCGGTGTCGAGCTGCATGGCGATAAAATCCGGCTCTTTGACGATTTGCTGGAAGTAGGGGATGGTGGTCTTGACCCCGATGATGAGAAAGCCGTTGAGGGCCCGGGCCATGCGGTCCACCGCCTCCCGCCAGGTAAAGCCGTAGACGGTGAGTTTCACGATGAGGGAGTCGTAATACGGGGTGATTTTGTAGCCCTGGTAGATGGTGCCGTCGAGGCGGACGCCGTGGCCGGCGGAGGACCGGTAGACCTGCACCACGCCGGGGCTGGCCAGAAAGTCGTTTTTCGGGTCCTCGGCGTTGATGCGGAGCTCGATGGCGTAGCCGCGCTCGGCCACCTGGTCCTGGGAAAAGCTGATGGGTTCGCCCATGGCGATTAAGAGCTGCTCCCGGACGATGTCGATACCGGTCAGGACTTCGGTGACGGTATGCTCCACCTGGAGGCGGGTGTTGACTTCGAGAAAGTAATAGGTGCCGTCGGCTTCCACCAGAAATTCCACGGTGCCGGCGCTGAGATATTTGGCGGCCCGAACGACCCGCACCGCGGCGTCGCAGATCTCGGCGGTCAGAGCGGGGGGCAGACCGGCGGGGGCGATTTCGATGAGTTTCTGGTGGCGGCGCTGGATGGAACAGTTCCTGGTGCCCAGGTGGACGACGTTGCCATAGGAATCAGCCAGGATCTGGACCTCGACGTGCCGGGGCCGGTGCACCGATTTTTCCAGGTAGATGTTGTCATCCCCGAAGCACATGAGGGCCTCGGCGCGGGAACGCTTGAGCCCCTCGAGCAGACTGGACCGATCCCCCACCTGGCGAATGCCCCGGCCGCCGCCGCCGGAAACCGCCTTGATCATAACGGGGTAGCCGTGGGTGGCGGCAAAGGCCAGGGCGGCGTCTTCTCCCGGGGCTCCCTGGGCGAGGGTCTCGGTGGCGGGAATGACGCGAACCCCGGTGGCCTGGGCGATTTTCCGGGCGATGACCTTGCTTCCCAGGTTCCTGATGACCTCCGGCGGCGGTCCAATAAACACCAGGCCCGCGCTGGTGCAGGCTTCGGGGAAATCGGGGTTTTCCGCCAGAAAGCCGTAACCCGGATGAATGGCCTGGGCCCCGGTCTTCTGGGCGGCGGCGATGATCTTGTCGATATTGAGGTAGTCCTTCCGGGGCCCGGGTCCGATGCAGACGGCCTCATCGGCCCGCATGATATGGAAGGCGTCCTTGTCGGTCTCCTCGTAGATGGCCACCACCTTGAGGCCTAATTCCTGGGCCGACCGCATGATCCGCACCGCGATTTCGCCGCGGTTGGCCACCAGGATCTTGCTAAATACCAGCTTATCTACCATGGCTGCCCATCTCTCCCGCGTCTCCGGTTCCGGTTCGGGGGACCTGATTTCCCGAGCCGTTATTTTAATTGAGAGGCCATCAGGCCACAATGTCAATAAAAAAACCTCCAGGAGATTACCGGGAGATCCCCCCGGGACCGGCCGGGTGCTTGCCGACAAAAAGGCAGGGCCGAACGGCCCTGCCAGGTTCAGCCACCGCGGCCGCCGCCATCCCCCTATTGCTTCTGGGCCTGCTGGAGCTTGACCCAGGGGTCTCTCAGGGTCACGGTGCGGTTAAAGACCGGGGCCCCGGGGACGCTGTCCTTGGCATCCACGCAAAAGTAGCCCTGGCGCTCGAATTGGAAGAAGCTCCCGGGCGCCGCCTGAGCCAGGCTCGGCTCCAGGCGGCAGGAGGTCAGGACCTGAAGGGAGGCGGGGTTGAGATCGGCCTTGAAATCGCCGCCGTGATCCTCCCCGGGCACGGGTTTGGTGAAGAGGCGGTCATAGAGGCGCACTTCGGCAGACACGGCGTGGGCCGCCGAGACCCAGTGGAGGGTGGCCTTGACCTGGCGGCCATCCGGGGCGTACCCCCCCTTGGTGGTGGGGTCATAGGTACAGCGCAATTCCACCACCTCGCCGGTTAGGGGGTCCTTGACCACCTCTTCGCACTTGATGAAGTAGGCGTAGCGCAGCCGCACCTCCCGCCCGGGAGCCAGACGGAAAAACTTCTTGGGGGGGGCCTCCATAAAGTCCTCACGCTCGATGAACAGTTCCCGGCCGAAGGGCACCTTCCGGGTGCCGGCGCCGGGGTCTTCGGGGTTGTTCACGGCCTCCAGCTCCTCTGCCCGGCCTTCCGGGTAGTTGATTAGGACCACCTTGAGGGGTCTCAACACCCCCATCACCCGGGGGGCCCGGTAGTTCAATTCTTCCCGGACGCAGAATTCCAGCAGGGCCAGGTCCACCAGGTTTTCCCGTTTCCCCACGCCGATGCGCTCGCAAAAAGTGCGAATGGCCTCCGGGGTATAACCCCGGCGCCGCATGCCCGCCAGGGTGGGCATGCGAGGGTCGTCCCAGCCGGCCACGTGGGCATCGTGCACCAGTTGCAGGAGCTTGCGCTTGCTCATGACGGTGTAGCTGAGGTTGAGGCGGGCGAACTCATACTGGTGGGGCCGGAAGGGCACGGGGCAGTTATCCAGGGCCCAGTCGTACAGCACGCGGTGGTCTTCGTACTCCATGGTGCAGATGGAGTGGGTGATGCCCTCCAGGGCATCGGACAGGGGATGGGCGTAATCGTACATGGGATAGATACACCAGGCGTCGCCGGTGCGGTGATGGCTCTCATGCTTGATCCGGTACAGGACCGGGTCCCGCATATTCAGGTTGGGGGAGGCCATGTCGATCTTGGCCCTGAGGGTCCGGGCCCCATCGGGAAACTCGCCGGCCCGCATCCGCTGAAACAGGTCCAGGTTCTCGGCCACGGAGCGGCTGCGAAAGGGGCTGTCGGCCCCGGGCTCGGTCAGGGTGCCGCGGTACTCCCGGACCTGCTCCGGGCTCAAATCGCACACATAGGCCTTGCCGGTCTTGATCAGGTGCACGGCATAGTCGTATAACCGCTCAAAATAGTCCGAGGCGAAGAAGAGCCGGTCCTCCCAGTCGAACCCCACCCACCTGACGTCGGCCATGATGGAATCCACATACTCCACTTCTTCTTTACTTGGATTGGTGTCATCGAAGCGGAGATTGCAGACGCCGTGGTAGTCGGCGGCCAGGCCGAAGTTGAGGCAGATGGACTTGGCGTGGCCGATGTGGAGGTAGCCGTTGGGTTCCGGAGGAAAGCGGGTGATCACCCGGCCGTCATGTTTACCGGTTTTCAGATCTTCATCAATAATATGGTGCATAAAGTTAGGTGCAGGCACAGAATCAGTCGTGGCCATCGAGAGCGCTCCCCCAGGTTGCTTTACCTTGTTGCTACCTTTGCTGTTGTTCTATTACAACTTTGGCTGACAAGATTGTCCGCGGTTTAAAAAACAACAAGTGCTCATTATATACTTGATATTTTGGAGGATTGCAATCTCCCCGGCGACGGGGTTTGGCGCCTCCCGCGGGCGAACCCCTCCCCTGCCCCACCCGGGCTCCCACCATTTTCTTATTATTCGATAGCATTTAGCCGTATCTTTAGGGTGCAACTTGAGGTAAACTCCCAATATCCAGACCGCCCCTGTGGGTCCGAAGGGAAGCCCCACCCATGACTGACTCAGGCCAATGGGATTTTTATCTTACCATCGCGGCATTTCTCATCCTGGCGATTTACCATGCCCAGTGGATCTACCGGATATACCGAAAACCCCTGACCACCGCGATGGGCATTACCAATCACCTGCGGGGCCACTGGGTGGAATCCATCATGGAAGACCGGCGGGATATCCTGGCGGTCCAGACCCTGCGCAACTGGACGATGGCTGCCAGTTTCCTGGCGTCTACCGGCATCCTGATCTGTCTGGGGCTACTCAGCGTGGCCGCCAGTCCGCAAAAAATGGCGGAGATCACCCCCAGTCTCAATGAGTTGGTCAGGGAACACCGGGTCTTGTGGTTATTTAAATTGATGGTGCTGATTGTCGATTTCTTTTTCATCTTCTTTAGCTTCTGCCTGGCCATCCGCTATTTAAACCACGTTAATTTCATGATCAACGTCCCGTCTAATTTAGCTCACAAAATAACCCCCGAATACATAACTGAAATCCTCAACCGCGGCATGATGCATTATACCATGGGCATGCGCGGGTATTACTTCAGTGTTTTGCTGTTCTTGTGGTTATTCGGACCGATTTGGATGTTGATGGGAACAGTTGTTATGACTATTGTTTTATCCCATCTGGACCGACAAGCATAGGGGGCATTTCTGGAGTTGCCAATCTGTGGTCACGCGGCGCAGCATGATCTGGTCGCGCTTTCGGCTGAGCTCCCGTCTCCGGGCGGAGCCTGCCTCTCAGTTCTCCCGCCGGCTTCCTGCCTCATTCCCTCCGGCCTAAAGCCTACGGATTACCTGGAAATTAGGGGAATGAGAACCCCATAATCAGGGTTCCCCTGATTGCTGAAAAGCCCTCTCTCCATTAAAAATATCTACAAACCTTCAGGTCTACCGGATTCCACGGGCAGACTCGGCGGTCCTTGAATCGGAGCCGAACTAAAGCGGTGGGGCTGGTCCATGGAGTTGATTTCCCAGGAACAGCCAAGCCCGATAGTTCGAGGCCCGGCTCAAACTTACGCTTTTAAGGACTCACATTTGGCCTCCAAGGATTTTTCCGTCAGAGTCGGCCAGGAAGAAATGGGCCGAATCCTCGACATGAAGGAGAACCTGGACCTGAAGGAACTCCTGGTAACCTACGCGCCGCATTACCAGCAGTTGGGCTGGGTCCTGGTGGGGATGAAGTCGCCGGAAGGCACCCCGCTGGAATTGGACCTCAGTCAGCCGGTGGAACTGTGGTCCCAGCAACTCACCGACCTGGGTGCGGCCCCGGACCAGATAAATATCGGCATACGCACGGGTAAAGCCTCGAATCTGCTGGTACTGGAAGTGAACAAAGGCGAAGGAGCTCTCTCGTTGGACCAGTGTGGGGAATGGCGCGCCGACTGCGTCGCCGAAATAGGCGGATTTCGGGAGCAACACTACTATGCCCTGCCGCCCGAGGTTCAAACTCCGCCTTCTTTCTTCCTGGCGCCGCAGGTGCTGATTTATGGCGAGGGGGGTCTGGTGCTGGTGCCGCCCTCCCTGGAGCCCCAGGCACGGGAACCCTGGCGCTGGCTCACCCCGCCCTGGGAAGCCCCACCCGTGCCGCCTAAACCGGCAGTCTGGCAATTTCTCAAAGAGTATATCCCCGCCGCCATGGTGAACCCTGAGGTGCAATCCTGGGCGGAAATCTACCAGATAGTCTCCCCTCACGGCCCCCTGTTGAAGGCCCTGCTGGTGCCCCCCACCTCTCAGGGTGCGTACTATCAGGGGATTATCACTACTGCCATGGGGCTGGGGTTCAAGGATCCGGCGTTGCTGTTCGGCCTATTGTGGCACGCGCCCCACGGGGAGGCCCGCAACGATCCGGAAAAGCGGGACTATTTCCAGAAATTAATCGCCACGGCTCTGGAGCGGCAGGCAGGCAAGGCCTCGGTTCCGGGGCTGCCGGCCAGGATGGACAGGAAGGCCTCCCCAGGCCCCCAGCCGACCCTGAATGTCCTGGATTTGCTTTCCAGTCCCGGACCGACCAATCCGGGAGTTCAGGAAAGGGAGGCGGCATCGGCCCCGCAGTTCGATCAATCGATTTCAGGTCAATTCTTTCAGTTGCTGGCCGGACTGGGAGAGAAGGTCATCATGGAGAGCTGCCGCTACGAAGCAATGCTGACGGGCGTGCGCCACCAGACCGGAGCAGTTGAAAACCTGGTCTCCCAATGGGAACAGCATTTTGCCGGTTCCTCCCCCAGCCCCCCGGAGCAGGGGCAGAAGCCCACGGGGGCCACCGTAGAATTCAGTTGGGATGCCATAGTCGGCCAAAATAATTACAACAAGCAACAAATCCAGGAAATCCAGGCGGCAGCCGGGGACTTCCTGAATCAGAACCCCGACCTGGCCGGTGACCGGCATAAGGTCCAGATGGTGGTTTTCTGTCTCAAGAACTATATCAGCATCGATCCCGAAAATGCCGCCCTCCCCTTCCGTGAAAAGTTAAATCAGGCCGGCATTATGGCCCGGGATTTCTTCCGGGCGCGGGGTGAGACGCTTTAGATGGACTGATCCACCGCCGGCGGCGGAATTGGCGGACAAAATTCCTGAGAAGTTCAGGCGCCAGCGGCAAAAATTAAGATCGAGGAGGAAGGCATGGATTCGGGTCACTTCCAACCAGGGGCGACAACAAATGGATCTCCTTCCCTCATGTTAGAGGTTGCCGGCCAGAAGGAACCAACCTCTCTCCGCATACCCGTGCTGGTCCAGAACCTGTCCATGGGAGGGGTTACCTTGATAGTGACTCACCCCTGGGGCATAGCGGACTGGGATCGCTACCGCGGGAAAGAGTGCGTTCTCCGGATGGAAGAACCTGGGGGCCAGGAAGTTATGAATGTCAAAGGCCAGATAGCCTGGACCAAGTTTGGCAGCACCGGTCAGCCGGCCTTGTCTCTGGGATTGCAACTGGCTAAGCCTCCCGAGGCGGCTCTCAGACAGTTGAGCGATCTCCTGACCCACACCTCCCAGGATATCAAAGGGCTCTGGGACAGATATGACCAGGTCCAGAAGAATCCGGGGCCATCGCCCCTGGTGCACCATTGTTATATCGCCGGGCTGGTGTTGCTGGTGGGGGGATTGCTGCTCCAGTTTACCGGCTCTCCGGCTTACAAGATGTGCGGGTGGGCCCTCTGGTTACTTGGCACCCTGGGGATTGCCGGCAAGATTATCCGGCCTTTTTGGCAAAAGCAGGTTTCCAGTGACTAGATGGGTAAAACCCTTTGAGGTTTATGGAGAATAGGTCATGCCGACGAGCTTAAGCAGAACCAAACTGTGGAGTATTGGCGGCGGCAAAGGGGGAATCGGTAAGAGCCTGGTAACCCTGGGACTGGGGGTCGCCCTGGCCCGCCTGGGCAAGAAGGTCATCCTCATCGACGGTGACCTGGGCGGGGCCAATCTGCATACCCTGATGGGGGTCCGGTATCCTCATGTCACCCTGGAGCATTTTCTGACCAAGAAAGTGACCCGTTTGGAAGATACCATCATCGAGACCGCGGTTGAGGGTATCGGCCTGATCTGCGGAGCCGACGATCTGATGGGGGCGGCCAATCCCACCTTCGCGCAAAAAATCAGGCTGTTACGTCAGATCGAAGAGCTGCCGGCCCAGTATGTGCTGTTTGACCAGGGGGCCGGCACCTCCTTCAATACGTTGGATTTTTTCAACTTTTCCGGGGGGAAAATCGCCTTGTTCACCTCCCAGACCACCTCTCTCCAGAATGCCTATGGCTTCATCAAGAGCGCCCTGTATCGCAAGTTATCCCGGGATTTCGCCAAGGATGATGAAGTCCTCCAGCTTTTGTACCAGGGAGGCGAGGGCGGGACTGGGAATGACTTCAACACGATTCAGGACCTTTTGGACTATTTTAAGGACGCCAAACCGGAAAAACATGTCCAGTTGACCCAGGCTTTATGGGATTTCCATCTCTTTCTGGTGGTCAATATGGTCAAAAGCAACGCCGACCTGAAGGCCCCCGAAATTATCAACTCGGTGTGCCGGGATTTCCTGAATATTCAGCCTGACATCATGGGGCACGTCCTCTTTGATGCCGGGATCGAGGCAGCCATCGGCCAGATGGTGCCTTTCCCCCTCCACCAGAAGAAGAGCAAAGCCATGGTGGGGCTGGACCAGATCGCTTTGAGGCTCGTGAAACACTCCAGGCTACCCCGGGTGGCCTGGAATAGAGTCCGGGAGGCTTCGGAAGAAGAGGCCTTGCCGATGGATAGTATTATTACCCACCCTTCCAGATCATGATCTGGAGACCTATGAGGCTGGAAAAGGTTTGAATCTAATCATGGACACTATGAGCCCGGAGTCAAACCAAAACCGCGAGCCAGCATCGACTAATCCTCGCGGGAAGGAAACCATTATGGATCTCATTATGGATCTTTTAAGCAAGTTGTCTTGCGATGAGGCCGGCGCTTCCGCCGTGGAGTATGCCTTCCTCTTGGCGTTCATCGCCGTGGCCATCGCGGCCAGTGTCATGACGTTCGGCAACGCCATCAAGGATAGCTTTGTCAATTCCACAACGAAGATGTTCGGTTAGCGGTTGGATGGGACAAACGGGCGATCCGGTCTGACCTGCGGTGCAACCCATCTTCAATTCTGGCCCGATGCCGGCAGCTGCCAGTGGTCCGGGCTCAATCCAGGCTGAAACAGCCTGTCTGGATGAAAAAACTTGAGGTAGGAATAACATGAACCTGGCGCAACGCCTCGTGAAAGCCGATGTCCTGGAACCCGAACAGTTAGCTCCGGCCCTGTTCCGGCAGAAAAAATCCCGCGGTTTCCTGGCTAAACATCTCCTGGATCTTAAATTGGTGGAACCTGAGGTATTGGCCCAGTTCGTCTACGCCTTTCCCCCCATGCCGGAGACTTTCGAGGACCTGAGCCTGCCCAAAGGTCTTCTGATCCAACTCCTGCTCAAGCATTGCCTCTTCCGGGATTCCATCTCCGCCCGGGAAATGAGCCACGATTTAAAAATAGCCCGACGCATGGTGGACGAGCTGTTCTCATATCTGAAGGGCCAGGGGTACGTCCAGGTCAAAGCCCGGGATGCCCTGAGCCAATCAAACACCATGGCTCTTGATCTGCGCTATAGCTTGACCGATGCGGGAAAACTTTACGCCGAGCAGTGCCTGGAGTCAAACCGGTATGTGGGGCCGGCCCCGGTACCCATCGAGGATTACTGGGACTGGGTGGAGGCCCAATCGATCAATCAGGTCAAGGTGGAGAAGGACCGCCTGAAAGAGGTGTTCGGCGATTTAGTCGTGCCGGAGCATCTCATCACTAAACTCGGTCCGGCCATCAATAGCGGCCGTTCGATTTTTCTTTTCGGTCCCTCGGGCAACGGCAAAACGGCGATCGCCAGTTGTGTCGGCCATGCCTATCAGGATGCGGTCTATATCCCGTATGCCCTCTTTGTCTACGGCCAGGTTATCCGCCTCTACGATGAGCTCAATCACCAGCAGATCCCCCCTGACGCGGAGACCCCGAATCACGACCGCCGCTGGGTGTTGTGCAAGCGGCCCATCGTCATCGCCGGGGGTGAGATGACCGAGGATGCCCTGGAGCTGAAGTTTAATCCTCATCTGAAGTATTACGAGGCGCCCCACCAGATGCGGGCCAATAATGGTGTGTTCATCATCGACGATTTCGGCCGCCAGAAGATTACCCCCCGGCAATTGCTGAATCGCTGGATCTATCCTCTGGAAACCCGGCAGGATTTTTGTTGTCTCAACACCGGCCAACAGTTCGCGGTGCCTTTCGACCAGCTCATCATCTTTTCCACCAACCTGAACCCTTACAGCCTGGCGGATGAGGCTTTTCTCCGACGTATCCGCCACAAAGTCTTTATCGGCTATGTCTCCCCGGATCAGTATCTGGAGATCTTCCGCCGGGTCTGCGTCGAGGCCCATATCGAGTTTGATGCGGAAGTCATCCGGGACATGATGGCCCGCTATTATGTCATTTCTTCCCGGCCCTTCTGCGCCTGCCACCCCCGGGACCTGGTCGAGAACCTGATTGACCGGGCCCGTTTCCTGGAGAGACAGCCCGAACTCACCTCCCAGGAACTGGATTACGTCTGCCAGACCTATTTTGTCAAACCCATGGGCGTCACCGACTACGACGCCATCGGCGACGAGCCCAAAGCCATAGTCTGAGCCGGTCATGGCCTGGCGGCCACCGCCAGGCCTCACCCTGACGTCCGACGGGCCCGGAGGCCGACCCACCACCCGAGGTGGGATGCCCCGGTGACCCCATCATGCCTGTCCGGGGACGGGCCTGAAGCGGTGCAGGAAAATTTATCCGGCGCCACAATCGGCAAGACACCGGGGCCACCCAAAAGGTTGGCACTCCCTGCGACCGGCCACATCCCCCTGATAAAATCCCATCCGCCTTTTTATTTCCCGAAAACTGAAATCCTGATAAACTGGAGGTCATCAATGATGTTGGGAGGACAGCTATGAGGACCGGCAATCCCGCCCTGGGGGACAATACCTTCACTGCGGCCGGGCGCGTGGCCCGGGCCGACGAGGCCATGACCATCCAGGGAACCGCCAACAAGGCGCTGTTGTTGCTGCTGTGCGTCCTGGTGACCGCGTCCTGGGTTTGGAGCAAATATTATCAGGCCATGAACCCCCAGGTGGTAAGTCCCTGGGTGGCGGTGGGAGCCATCGCCGGGTTCATCGTGGCCCTGGTTACTATCTTCAAACAGACCTGGGCGCCCATCACCGCCCCCCTTTACGCCCTCCTGGAAGGGTTGGTCATCGGCGGGGTCTCGGCGCTGTTCGAGGCCCAATTCCCGGGGATCGTCATCCAGGCCGCGGGTTTGACCTTAAGCACCTGCCTGGCCCTGCTGCTGGCGTACAAATCCAGATTGATCCAGGCCACAGAAAACTTCAAGCTGGGAGTGGTGGCGGCCACCGGCGGCATCGCCCTGTTTTATCTTCTCACCATGATCCTGGGCTTTTTCGGGATTAAGATGCCGCTCATGTATGGCAACAGTTGGGCGAGCATCGGTTTCAGCCTGTTCGTGGTGGTGATTGCGGCCTTGAACCTGGTCCTGGACTTCGATTTCATCGAGCAGGGCGCCGCCCAAGGCGCCCCCAAATACATGGAGTGGTACGGGGCCTTCGGCCTCATGGTCACCCTGATCTGGCTCTATCTCGAGATGCTCCGGCTGCTGGCCAAGCTGAGGAGCCGGGATTAAGGGGGCCTGGGCCGCACCCGCGTCCGGCCGGGACCGGGGGTAGTGCCCAGGCCAGCGGCGCACCAACCATGGTCGATGGGCAGCAGACCATAGGGGCGGTTCACGAACCGCCCCTACCCGTGCGAGGACAGCCGGGGGCATCTGTCCCACATTTTTCCCCTTTAACCTAACCTTGAACTTTTCGAACCCGAGCTCTGAGCCTCGCATCCCCGGAGCGAAATGCAGCCTGGAGATAGCCTTACCAGCGAATGGGACCTCATCGCCGCCCTGAGCCGGGAGTTCGGCCCGGCCCCGGCCGGGGTCATCCTGGGCATCGGCGACGACTGCGCCGCCATCGAGATTCCCGGCCCTGATTATCTCCTGTGGACCGTGGATACCCTGGTGGAGGGCGTCCACTTCGATCTGGCCTCCATCTCCCTGTCCCAATTGGGCTGGAAGTCCCTGACGGTGAACCTGAGCGACATTGCCGCCATGGGCGGAGAACCGCGGTATGCCCTGCTGTCCCTGGGCTGGCCCCCGGCCCGGGACCGGGGCGGGGCCAGGGAATTTGCCGCCGGCCTGGCCCAGGCCGCCCGAGAGTACGGCGTGGCGGTGATCGGCGGCGACACCGTCGCCTCCCCCGGGGGCCTCATCATCACCGTAACCCTGACGGGGCGGGTGCCCACGTCCCAGATGCTGCGGCGCGCCGGGGCTGGGATCGGGGACCTGATTTTCGTCACCGGGCCGTTAGGAGAAGCCGCGGCCGGCCTGGAGATCCTGCGCCGGAAACTTTTTCTCCCCCCGGGCCTGAAAGAGGCGTTAACCGAGGCGCAGCTCCGGCCCCGCCCCCACCTGAGAGCCGGCCGCCTCCTGGCAGAAGCAGGGCTAGCCACGGCCCTCATCGACACCTCCGACGGCGTCGCCACCGACCTCTATCATATCTGCCAGGCCAGCGGCACCGGGGCCAAGATCCCCGCCGCCACGGTCCCCGTCTCTTCCCGGGTAACGGCCGCGGCCCCGCATCTGGGCCGCGACCCTCTGGATCTGGCCCTCACCGGCGGGGAGGATTATCTCCTGCTGTTCACCTGTTCGCCGGCGCAGGCGGCACGCCTGGCCGAATCTTTCGCCCGGGCCGGGCTGGCGGCGCCGCTGCCCCTGGGCCGCATCGTCCCCGGGGACCGGGTCATCTTGGAAACATCGGCGGGCGAGGTGGATATCTCGGGCAAAGGCTACGACCATTTCCGCCTTGACCTCGAAGGCGAGGCACAGTAACATGTCAGGAGGCGGGAGATTTCCCCATCCCCCCTCAGGGGCGCCGCCGCCGGCGGGTGGAAACCTGGCGCGCATGTACAGAAACCCAAAGAAAGGTTAAGGGAAATATGGCTATGACTCGGGAAATCCGTCCATTGAAGGTCTGTGCCACCTGCCGCTCCTGGTCCTACACGTACAAAGGGCTGTGTTCCCGTCTTAACCAGGGAGTGGGGAAGTTTTGGGCCTGCGAAGACTGGCTAGCGGCCGATGACCGCGTGGCGCCGGCGGCGCCAGGGGCTGAAGCCCCGATCCATCCCTCCTCTTAATCCAAAGGAGACTGACGATGCAAGAGGTAGCCTTTGCGGCCCTGGTCCACGGGATTTACGTGGTCACCACCCGGGTGGGCGAGAAGATCAACGGCATGACCGCGGCCTGGGTGTCCCAGGTGTCCCTCAATCCCCTGCTGGTCATGGTGTCCATCGCCCCACCCCGCTATACGCATACCCTGATCAAGGAAAGCGGCATCTTCGCGGTCAACGTGCTGACCAGCGACCAGGTGGAACTGGCCAAACGCTTCGGCTACAAAAGCGGCCGTAAAATCGACAAATTCGCCGGTCTGGAGTACCTCACGGCGGGGAGCGGCGCTCCCATCCTGCCCCAGGCGTATGCCTATCTTGACCTGAAGCTGACGCACAGCTTCACCGCGGGAGACCATACCCTGTGCGTGGGTGAGGTGACCGAAGCCAAAATCCTCCATCCCGAGAGCCACCCCCTGATCTTTAAAAAGAGCGATTTCTTTTAAGCAGAAGCGCCCCGGCGCCGTTAAAGCCTTCTGCCCTCATTCCCCGCCTGCCGAACAGGTCACTCCGGGAAATTATTTTGTCTAAGAGAAATTATTTGCATTTGATGTGACTTTAGTTTATTTAGGGTTAAGGGTTCCTGATTTTCGAAGCAACTTCACTGAGCTTCCAGAAAGGGAACCTCAGGGGGAGATGGGTTGATGGTCAATTTCGGGGATGTGGGACGAATTTGCCTTAACCAGGAGATGCGGGGGGTTTGCGAGAATTGCCTCTGGTGGGAGTGGGATGCCCGGCAGCAGCGGTGTGGTAATTCCGGTTATCACGTCTGCCCGTTGTACCGGGAGCGGCTCTTCGACGCGGCCGTCTCCGGCGGATTGCCAAAGAGCCGCTGGCCCAGGGCCTAGGCCCGCAGGCGCCGGCTGATGATATCCGCCTGCCGCACCGGCAGAGGGAGCCGGTATCGGGTGACGCAACCCAGGGTAATCTCCAGACATTCCGGCAGGGTGATGCGGTGCCCGGGGGAGATATAGAGCGGTTTTACCCCCTTTTGAGTCCTGAAGATTAATCCTACCTGTTTGCCTTTCCAGATTAAAACGTTATATGACCCCGCCGCCAGTTCTGGTGCCTCACCTGCGCCTACTAAACGACTTTTGGCCACGCCGATGGTGGGTAGATCCATAACCAGCCCGAGATGCGCCGCCAGACCCAACCCCCGGGGGTGGGCAATCCCCTGGCCATCCACCAGGACCACGTCCGGGCGCGCGTGAAGCTGCGCCAGCGCCGCGGTGAGAATGGGGACCTCCCGAAAGCTCAAGAGGCCGGTGCGGTAGGGAAAGGGACAGGCTCCGGCGGCGCCCGCTTCCTCCAGTAGTTCCAACTCCGGATAGCGGTACAGGGCCGCGGCCCCGAAGATGCGCTTATCCTCCCGGTCGCAGATGGCATCCACCCCCGCTATCAGGCGCGGCGGGTGCGGCAAGGGGACAAGCCGCACCTGATGGCGCAGTTCCTCCTGGAGGGCCACAGCCTCCCCATACGCCCGGGGCCAGGAATTTAAATGAGCTTTCAGCATTCAGCGATCAGCCGACTTATGGCGGCCACAGGCCGCCCTATGTCCTGTTTAAAGACAGAATTAATGGTGCGTAGGACGCACCCTACAATAACTGCTCACTGCTCACGCACCTCACCAACTCGGCGCTGTAGATAAAGGCCCCGTCCCGTTTGATCAGTTGGCCGTCCCGGTTTTCGATGATCCAGCCGCTGTCGCCCTTGCCGCCGAAGGGCAGGCGCAGGGGAGTGAAGATGAAATCCGGGTTGTCGTAGGTCATGCCGAAGGTTTTGGTAAGGGCTGCTTCGGCGCCTGGGGGCGGGGAGCCGAACCAGGCCACCAGAAAGGGGTAGCGGCTCTTCAAGACTTGGGCCACCGCGGCCGCGTCGCTGGCCACCGGCACCAGGGCCAGGAAGGGGCCGAACATCTCGGTGTCCGGGGGATCGACGGTCTCCAGGAGAAACGGCCCCTGCCAGACGCCGTCCCGGCGGGGCGGCACCAGGAAGTGCGGGTCCGGTAAGGCCGCCAGGGCCCGGTCCAGGAGCTTCCGGGTGCGCTCGACTTTGATGGGGCCGATTTTGGTCTTGGGATCCCGGGGGTCCCCCACCTGGACCTCGGACATGCTCGCCAGGATCATCTCTTTGGCCCGGTCAAAAATCTCCCGGTGGATGTAGGCCCGCTTCAGGGTGGTGCAGTACTGGCCGCCGTTGACAAAGGCCCGCCCCACCACGAAGCGCGTCGCCGGCTCCAGGTCGGCGTCCTGGAACAGGATGGCCGGCGGCAGGCCGCTGGGTCCGGCAAAGAAAAGCTTGTCGAAATGGTGGGCCTGCTTTTCGTAAGCGGCCCCCACCTCGCCGCCGCCGGAGATG
>JBKQVS010000119.1:0-7366 GCA_052139855.1 Desulfobaccales bacterium | reverse complement strand
CCAGGCCCAGCAGGCCGCTGCCCAGGAGAATGGCGGAGGGGGGCACGGGGACTGCAAGAACGGTCAAATTATCCATCAGCCAATAGTGATTAGACAAATCAGGTTCCGGGATGGTGAAGTCTATGCTGGTGACATAGCCACCCAGATCTATGGCCGTCTGAACAAAAAGGGCCGTCAGGGTTACGGTTTGGGAGCCCACCAGGTTGGCGCCATTGTAACCATAGAGGGTGACCTGGGAGGCCGAATAACCCGGCAGGGCATTGTTGACGGCCCAGCCGCTGAAGTAAGCGCTCTGGACATCGGTGAGACCGCCGAAGTCAAGGGTGACGGTTTTATATCCCCCCACCCCGCCGTTATAAACCGCCTGTACGCCTGAGGGAAAGGCATTGGTGTTGCCGTAGGATTGGTAGTCATAAGTGCCGACGTTTTGGGAAACCGCCTCAAAGTGAGTCCAGGTATAGCCCTGGTAGTTGCCGGGCACCACACCCCAGGAATTGGCATCCTGGTTGAGGGTAATATCCTCAAACGTATAGGTAGTGCTGGCCAGCGCCAGCCCCGGCAGGCAGAGGACCGCCCCTAAGGTCAACCATAGAAGAGATTTTAACAAGGTTTTCACTATGTTCCTCCTTTGGCGGCGGCAAAGAAAAGCCGGATCACCTGTGGAAATCCCAGACAACCCGGCTAGTTCATTCCATTGAAAGCCGTGGCTTTTTATCCCCGCGGCGCAGCGGGTTTGGCTTTAACGGGGGTAAACGGGGCTTACCCCCCGAGCGGCGCGGTCTTCCTAACCGGATGCGCCCCGATGGCCAGAGGTTAGCGGTTTAAGACCTGCCAGGAAGTGGCGGTACGACCGGTCTTCCCCTGAAGTTTGTCGATTTTTGCCTTCTTTGCTTGTTTGCAGGCCTTGTCCTCTTGCTCGGCCTTTCTGGCCTCAAGTGCCTTCGTCCTCTGTTCTTTCATGTTGTAGAGGGATTCCGCCGACTTCTGGTTGAGGGTAAAAATGTAGCCATCCGCCGCTTTACCATTCGAGGCAGCCTCGTCCGCATAAGCGGCGACGCCAGAGAGGATCAGGATGGCAAGCAGCGCCCCCCCGCAAATCGAAACCTGCTTCATGAGCACTTTAACTAAACTTTTCATTGCCTTACCTCTTCGGTGGCGGCATAAAAAAAAGCCGGGTCACCTGTGGAAGTTCAGGCAACCCGGCTATCTCATTCCCTTGAGACCCGTGGCTTTCCGTCCCCGCCTCACGACGGGTTTGGCTTTTGCTGTTAGATTGTGCCTCTTATTTATTACGGCGGGGCAATAAAGAAAATCCGGGAAACCTCTGATTTGCGGGGCGGGAAAACCTGATTCTCGGGCCAGAATACTACGGAAGGCGCCCCGGGTTGCCGGGGCGCCTTTATCTGGCCGGGGTTGGCGGTCTGATGCAACGGGGCGCGGGATGGAACCGGGAGATGATTTTTGCCGGTCAGACCCGATGGTCAGAGGATGGACAGGCGCTCGTCATAGATGAATTCCCGGGTGTGGCGGGCCACGCGTTCCGGTTCGATCTGGATTCTGGCGGTGCCGGTGGCCATGGCGGCCCGGGCCACGGCCTCGGCCACCACCGGGGGCACCCGGAAATCCATGGCCTCGGGCAGGATATAGCCCGGGCTGAGTTTGTCGCCCACCAGGCCGGCGATGGCGTGGGCCGCGGCGATATTCATGGCATCGTTGATGCCCCGGGCCCGGATGTCGAGGGCGCCCCGGAAGATGCCGGGGAAGGCCAGGCAGTTGTTCACCTGGTTGGGGAAATCGGAGCGGCCGGTGGCCACCACCAGGGCGCCGGCGGCCCGGGCGGCCTCGGGGTGGATTTCCGGGTCCGGGTTGGCCAGGGCGAAGACGATGGGGTTTTTGGCCATGGATTTCACCATGTCCTGGGTAAGGACGTTGGGGCCGGAAAGCCCGATGAAGACCTCGGCGCCCCGCAAGGCATCGGTGAGGGAGCCGTGCTGCCGGTCCGGGTTGGTGATGGCCGCCAGCTCCGCCTTGATGGGGTTCATGCCCTTGCCGCGGCCCTGGTAGATGATGCCGGTGGTGTCGCACACCGTGATATTTTTGGCGCCGGCCTGGATCAACAGCTGGGTCACGGAAATGGCCGAGGCCCCGGCCCCGTTGAAGACGATCTTGACCTCGCCCAGCTTCCGGTCGGCGATCTTCAAGGCATTGAGCATGGCGGCCAGGGAGACCACGGCGGTGCCGTGCTGGTCGTCATGGAAGACCGGGATATCCAGGCGCTCGCACAATTGCTGCTCGATGTCGAAGCACCGGGGCGAGGAGATGTCCTCCAGGTTAATGCCGGCAAAGACCGGCGAGATGTTCTCGACCACCTCGATGATATGGTGGGGGTCCTGGGTGCTGATGCAGATGGGAAAGGCCTCCACCCCGCCGAAGGTTTTAAACAAGATGGCTTTGCCTTCCATCACCGGCAGGGCGGCCCGGGGGCCGATATTCCCCAGGCCCAGGACGGCGCTGCCATCGGTGACGATGGCCACCAGGTTATTCTTGCAGGTATAGTCGTAGGCGCCCATGGGGTCCTGGAGGATTTTGGCGCAGACCTCGGCCACCGCTTCCGGGGCGTACAGCCGGCGATAAATGACCTCGTCCTTGATGGGCACCTTGGCATAGACCTGGATGCAGCCCTGGTAGCGGCTGTGGAGCTCCAGGGCCTCTTCATTGATACTCAGGGAGCCGTAGTCCTGGCCTTCGGAGGGCAGCCAGGCCAGTTCGCCTTCATAGATATAGCTTTCGGTGCGCTCGTGAATCCTTTCCGGGGTAACGACCTCGGCAGTCATCTGGGCCACCCCGGTTGCCTGGGCGG
The DNA here is from genome assembly GCA_052139855.1 of Desulfobaccales bacterium. GTDB lineage: Bacteria > Desulfobacterota > Desulfobaccia > Desulfobaccales > 0-14-0-80-60-11 > 0-14-0-80-60-11. Next base: position 4,506 of record JBKQVS010000119.1, on the reverse strand, counting down.
CCCGGGCCACGGCCTCGGCGATGACCGGGGAGATGTGCCAGTCCATTTGCCGGGGAATGATGTTTTGGGGCGAGAGCTGGTCTTCGGGAATCATGTCCGCTAGGGCCCGGGCCGCGGCCAGGTACATCTCGATATTGACCCGGTGGGCCCCCACATCGAGGCAGCCCCGGAAAAATCCGGGGGTCACCAGGGATGAGCGTATCTGGTTCTCGCTGTCGGCCTGGCCCGTGGCCACCACCGCGGCGCCCCCGGCTTTGGCTTCGGCCTCGCTGATCTCGGGTTCGGGCAGGGCCAGGGCAAAGACGATGGGATCTTTGGCCATGCTGGCGACCATTTTCCGGGTGACCAGGCCGCCGGCGGACAGGCCGATGAAGACATCGGCGCCCTTGATGACTTCGGCCAGGCTGCCTTTGACGTCCTGGGGACCCACCAGACGGGCGATCTCGGATTTGGCCCAATCCATGCCCACGGTGCGGTAAACCCGAAGCGCCCCCTGGCGGTCGCAAATGACGATGTTATTATTGCCGGCCACCACCAGTCCTTTGGCCACGCCGGCACCGGCGGCGCCGGCGCCGTTGATCACGACGCGCACGTCCTGCAAGCGCTTGCCCACCACCTTGAGGGCGTTATAGAGGGCCGCCAGGACGATGATGCCCGAGGCATGGTTTTCGTGGTGGAGCACCGAGACCCGGACGGCGTGCCGGATGCGATTTTCAATGGTGAAGCATTTGGGGGCGGCGATACTTTCCAGGCAGAAGCCCCCGAAGGACGGGGCCAGGACCCGGACGATCTCGATAATCTCATAAGGGTCCTGGGTCTTGATGGCGATGGGGACCGCGTCGACGTTGGCAAAAGTCTTGTAGATAACCGACTTGGCCTCCAACTTGGGCAAGACCGCGGCGGCGCCGATATTGCCGAACTCAAAGACCCGGCTGCCGTCCGAGATCAGGGCGATGGAATTGCCCCGGCAGGTATAACGGTAGGACGAGGCGGGGTTGTGTTCGATTTCCTTGCAGACCGCGCCCACCCCGGGGGTATAGATGCGGCTGAGTACGGAGACATCCCGGATGGGCATTTTGCTCCTGACCCCGATTAAACCGCGATAGCGCCGACGATAATCCAAAGCATCCGATTCTTTATCCATATCTCCCTACCTTGGGTGGCGGTAAGCCGGAAATTTTCGCGTTAATCACCTATACAATGGGGGATAGACCTCACTCTGGCAAGACCATTTTCCCTGGAGGCCCAAATAATTTGCCCTCCCATGACCTGCTTCCGGGCGGCGGGCCGCATCAAGAGTCGGCCTGGCGGGCCGGTGGGCGGGGCAGGGAGAAAGAGAACGCGGCCCCGCGGCCGACCTGGCCTTCGGCCCAGACGCGGCCGCCGTGACGCTGGACGATGCGCTGCACCAGGGCCAGCCCCACCCCGGTGCCTTCAAAGTCCTCCTCCCGGTGCAGGCGCTGAAAGACCCCGAATAACTTGGGGGCATACTGCATATCGAAGCCCACGCCGTTGTCTTTGACGGAGAAAATATCCTCGTCGCCAGTGCTCCGGCAGCCCACCTCGATGACCGCGGCCGCCTGGGAACGGGTGAATTTGAGGGCATTGCCCAGGAGATTGACCCAGACCTGGTGCATCAAAGCGCGATCGGCCCGGGCCGCGGGGAGGGGCTGGAGGTCCCACTGCACCGTCCGGTCGCCGAGAGTGTCCTGCAGTTCGGCCACCACGTCCCGGACCAGGGTTCCCATATCGAGATCAGCCAGCTTTAACGCCTGCCGGCCCAAGCGCGAGAAGGCCAGGAGGTCGTCGATGAGCCGGCCCATTTTCTGGGTGTTGGACCGGATGATATCCAAAAACCGTTGGCCTTCAGCATCGAGGCCCGGGGCATAGTCTTTCAGGAGAATCCGTGAGAAGCCGTCAATGGCCCGGAGGGGGGCGCGCAGGTCGTGGGAGACGGAATAGGAAAAACTTTCCAGCTCCCGGTTGGCCGCGGCCAGCTGGGCCGTGCGCTTTTCCACCCGCTGCTCCAGCTCTTCATTGAGTTGGCGGATCGCTTCCTCGGCCTTTTTCCGGTCAGTGACGTCGATGCCCAACTCCAGGATCAGGGGGGAGCCGTCGTTGTCGGCGAAGAAATAGTCATAGGTGTGGTAGGTCCGACCCCCCCGGTGGGTCCACTCCCGTTCCTGGGGTTCGCGGGTGTCCAAGACCGTCATGACCTGGCAATTTTCACAGGGAGTATCAGTGCCATGCATAACTTGGTAACATGGCCCGCCGCCGGGGTCCCCGAACCGTTCCCGGAAAAAGCGGTTGGCGAACTTAATGGAATAATCCGGGGCCTTGAGGTTGACGTAGGCGGGGAGCTCCTCCAGGAGGGAGAAGAGGCGCCGGCGTTCAGCCTCCAGGGCCGTTTCGGCCCGGCGCAGGGCGGTCATGTCGCGGATCACGCCGATGACCCCCAGGGGCCGGCCCTGGGGATCGGTGATGAGGGAGGCGTTGATCAGTACGGGGACCTCATGCCGGTCTTTGGTCAAGAGGCTGCATTCCAGGTCCCGTTGGTAGCCCTGCTCCAGGCACGCGGCGAGGCCGGAGAGGAGTCTGGGGCCGTCCCGGTCCACCACGAGGGTCGTGGCCAGTTCTCCCAGGACTTCCCGGCCCCAGCCGAAATACTCCGTCAGGGCTTTGTTGGTGTGGGTAATGCGGCCCCGGAGGTCGGTGATGATGACGCCGTCCAGCATGCCGTCAACGGTCTGGACCGCCATGGTGGCGGCGGCGGCGGCTTCCTGGGCCTGCAGGGCGGCCGCGGCGCTGGCGCCGATCTGCCGCCCGGCCAGGATGATCCCGGCCACGCCCAGCATCCAGAGCACCAGGTGTCCCAGGACGAGAGACCAGGTATGCGCGGCCGATGCCATGATGGGGGTCATGGGGACCGAGACGCTGATGCCGCCGCGGATGTCGCCTAACTTGTATCCCTGCTCCTCATGGCAGGCGAGACAGGCGGGTTCGATACGAAAGGGGCGCATCAGGCGCAGGTGGTCCTTGCCGTCGATGGCGACCACTTCGCTGACTTCCTTACGGCCGTGTTCAAAGGCCTCCAGGGCCTTGCGTTCCCACGGATCGGGGGCGTTTTGGGGGCGGAGGGGCTTCAAACTGGTGAGGTGCCCCCGGGGGAGACCTGCCTCTCGGGCCAGGTCATAGACCTGGCGGGTCATGTAGGCCGGGTTCAGCAAGGTGAGCCGGCGGCCCGAGGGCGTGACGATATCCCGCTCCGGCAGCTGGGCCAGGTAGGGGGTGGGAGGCGTGTCGGGGGTCACCGGGACATAAACGCCCCCATGGGCCGCGGCCCAGCGCCGGTAGAGCACGTCCCGCTCATAATTGGTCAACGCAATATGACGGGCCACCCGTAAATCCTCTTCCCGGTCTTGAAGCAGATTCCACCCCAGTGACGCCGCCGCCACCAGGGTCCATACCCCTACCACGATCCAGCCATAGTGCTTTAGGGGGATCGAGTACCTCTTGCTTCTTGCCTCCGCATGCATAACGGCTCCGTAATACCAGCATCTTCACAGATCTCTGTCGAGACCCCGTAGGCAGGCCGCCGTCCTGTGCTTCCCGTTCGTGCATCCTCCCCGCCGGATATCATGGCTCCGGCGACTAATCTCAGTATACCAATAAATGATAAATTTTTTTGCCCAGATATAAAGGACCGGGTAAATACCTGCTTTGGGACCTTGGCACGAGGGACGCCGGGAATGATTACCGCCTCTGGGCCGTGAACCTTAAACCACCTTCACGGGTCCCGTTAAAGACCCAGGTCCCAGGGCGAGGCGAACCGGAAGGATAACGGCGCGCCGGGGGCCTTGCAGTTTCGGCAGGGTTTCGCGATAGTTTTTTCGGCCGCCGGTGGGCTGCACCTGGCTAAACACAGATAGGGCAGGGTTAAGATGTTTATCCTGGACGAGTTTCGCGCCGGACAGTATAGCGTGCCGTTCTGCTGCGGGGATGAGCTCCCCGAATGCTGCTTTAGATGCGTCTATCTCCTGTACGATGAGACGGACGGTTGCCTCTGCGACTCCAAATTCATCTACTTTTGCGGCTATACCTGGCCGGACAAGTTGACCGACACCGTTCCCCCCTGCCTTCTGGACCCTGAGTGATTTCAGGGGCCGGAGGCCGGAGCTTCTTCCCATCCGTCAGCAAGCTGGACCGCCGCGCCGGTGCGCACCCGGTTCGGGGTTTGGGTGGGGGCTTGATCAGGGACCTTCAGGCTGCGGTTTCATTCCGGGCCAGGAATTTTTCCAAAAAGACTTCCACCACGGTGGGGTCGAGCCGGACGCCGGCCTGTTCCTGCAAATATGCCCTGACCCTGTCTTGGGGCCAGGCCGGACGGTAGGGACGAGCGCTGCTCAAGGCATCCCAGACGTCCACTACCGCGAAGATGCGGGCGGGCAGAGGAATCTCTTCACCTTTCAACCCCCTGGGGTAACCGCTGCCGTTCCAGCGCTCGTG
>JBKQVS010000118.1:0-4182 GCA_052139855.1 Desulfobaccales bacterium | reverse complement strand
GGTCGAGGTCAGCGCCAGCCCCTGGGCCCAGGAACTCCAATTCCTCAAACCGAAAATCCTGGCGGCCCTGGACCGGGCCCTGGGACCCGGCAAGGTCAAAGACCTGCGGGTGCGGGTGGGAGAGGGTGCTTCCTAGCTCCTGGAGCAGTCGACGTCCACCGGGGGTGCCCCCTTTCTCCCGGGGGTAAGAGGGGGATTCTTCTCTCCCCCGTCCGGCTTACCCCACCTGGCGCGGTACAATGCGTATCCTCCCTGACCGCTCATCCTGGCCGCCCGGCCCCCGCCCCGGCGCAGAATCCGCCCGCACTATTCAAGATTTTCCCGACTTCTTCCGAATCATCAATCTAGCCGGTCGGTGAAAAACTGGCCATCCCCCCATAACCGGGCCAGGCGAACCATGCCGCGAGGTGAGCCCGTTCATGATCCTGCCTCGCGTCCGGGATGATGCGGAGACCGGTTTTTCATCCGCCTAAGAGAGCTCAACCGCCGGGCGCCGTGATCGCGGCCCCGCGAGGCTGAACATGGCCAAAAAGTTACCGCCCCTTATTCTGCTGGTTGACGATGATCCGCTGATCCGGGATCTGGGCCGGGAATTGTTGGAGCACCTGGGATACCGGGTCGAGACCGCCGGCGACGGCTCCGAAGCCCTCAGAAAGTTTCAAGGGATGAAGCGGGTCGACCTGGTGGTCCTGGATTACTACCTGCCGGGACAGAATGGCCGTGAGGTCCTCAGAGAATTTAAGATCTTGAACAAGCGGGCCCGGGTGCTGGTGGCCTCGGGTTTTCTCTCATCCCAGGATATGGCCGGTCTCAAGGCGGAGGGGGCCCTGGGCCTGATTAATAAACCCTACCGGCTGACGGATCTGCAGCACCGGATCAAGGCGGTGCTGAGGGGCCGGTCGGGGTTTTAGCGGCCGCGGCCTGGGGCTGCCGCTCAAACAGGAGGAGCGCCGCCCCCACCCGGATGAGGCAGGCAGCCTCCTGCCAGTCGGGGCCCAGGAGCTTGGCCGCGAATTGCCGCAGAAATTTCAGGTCCGGAACATGCGAGGCGATCAGCCAGAACCGCTGGGGCGGCGTCCCGGCTTGCCCCGCCGGTTCCAACCCCTGCTCCACGCATGACCGGCCCCAACAGATCCCGGGGTCCGGCCCGTGGTAATAGTACTTAAAGGGGTAGACCGCATAGTAGTAAACGTAAATCAGGTCCTGGGGCTGCCGGTGGGCTTCCAAATAAGCCACCAGGGGTTGAATCTCTTCCCGGTTGTTGAGGGGGGAGAGGTCTTCTTTAAGGCCCCCCCGGGGGTTAAGGGCCACCAGGAGCAGCCCGGTCAGCGCCAGGGCCAGCCAGCCCTGGCGCCGGCGCCAGAGCCAGGCGAAGCCGCCGGCCCCCCCGGCCGCCACCAGCAGGTAAAGGACCGGGGCGCTGAAGAGCATCAACCGGTTGCCGCCGTAGTGGGCCATGAAGGGATAGCGGTGCAGGCAGGCGGCCCCGAAGGCCAGCAGCAGCGGCCCCCCCAGGTAGACCAGCACCCTGGCCCGGCCCTGCCGCACCATCACCACCACTCCCGCCGCCAGCAGGAGCGGCCCCCAGACCACCCCCCACTCCCCCAAAAAATACCAGAAATACCGGTAGAGAGCCGGTCCCAGCCATTGGAAAAACGGCACCAGGCCCGAGAGAGCCGGAAAGTCCTGGCCCCAATAGGCCACCAGCTCGGGGTCGATCCCCCCCCGAATAAACAGGAAGTAATAGCCGGCCGCGGCCAGGAGCCAGACCCCGCCCAGGCAGGCCAGACGCAGGCGTGGCCCCCGGTCCAGGGAGACCCAGAGGACCGCCCCCGCCGCCGGCAGGGTAAAAATCAAGGGTTGGGAGAAGCCCAGGCCCACCACCCCGGCCAGGGCCAGGGCCAGCCAGCCCCGCCGCCCCCCCCCGGCCCGGAGGCGTTCCGCCAGCCACAGCACCAGCACCGCAAAGAAGGCGTCGCCGCTGTACTGCTTCAATTCCTTGGAGTAATAGACCATGATCGGGGAGAACGCCACCGCCGCCAGGGCCAGCAGCGCCGCGGGAACTTCCGCCAGCCTGCGGCTCAGGGGCCAGATAAGCCAGAGGGTCCCCACCCCGAACAGCCAGGAAAGCCCCCGCAGCACCGCTTCACCGTGGCCCCACAGTTGCACCATGCCCCAGACGGTGAGGACATAGAACGGCGGGGTGGACTGGCCCGCGGCCAGGGCCTCCCGGGCCGTGGACTGCATGGCCGCCAGGGCCACCCAGGCCTCATCGGTCCAGAGGTTGCGGCTCCCCAGTTCATGGAGACGCAAATAGACCGCCACCCCAAAGATCAGCGCCACGGCCAGACCGGTAAGGTAGGGCCGGGATAAACCTTCGGGCTGAGATCCGGGGCGAGGTATGGCGTCCACCTCCTGGGAGCAACGCTGGGGGACAGCCTCGGGGACCAAGGCCGAAATGCCCGCAGCAGAAATGCCCCCCGGAGTCCCCGCTTAAGAAAATTCCCCATAAATAGCTGGCTTATGGGAACTTGTTGAAATATTATTATCTTACCATCGCAATTCCCCCATCATCAAGAGGAAAGAGGTATGGGATGAGGGCCATGACCCGCCAGGAATTCCATTGGCCGCCGCCGGTGGCCCCCGGGGAAGTGGTGGCGGTGGCGGCCCCGGCCAGCCACGTCAGCCGTCCCCCCTGGGAGGCCGGCATGAATATCCTCCGGGACTGGGGCTTTCAGGTGCGCTGCGGCCCCGAGGTCTTTCAGCCCCGCGCCTATGGGACGGCCACGGACCGGCTCATGGCCCGGCGTTTTGAGGAGATCTGGCTGGACCCCGAGGTCAAAGTCGTCCTCGCAGCCCGGGGCGGCTATGGCTCTCTGAAGCTCTTGCCCCACCTCAATCTAACCGCCCTGGCGGCCGCTCCCAAGCGGCTGATGGGGTTCAGCGACCTCACCAATCTTCTCTGGGACCTGCACCGGCGCCTCAAGCTGGTGACCTTCCACGGCCCCAACCTGGCCCAGCTCCCGGACCTGACCCCCGCGGCCCGGGAAAATTTCCATACCTGGCTCACCGCCCCGGGTCCCCAAGCCCTGACCTACCAAAACCTCACCGTGCTCCACCCTGGCGCGGCCGCGGGTCCCCTGGCCGGCGGCAATCTCACCACCCTGTGCCACCTGGTGGGCACCCCCTATGCCCCCCAAATGCGGGGTTACCTGCTCTTCCTCGAAGACCACAACGAAGCCCTCTACCGCCTGGATCGTATGCTCCACCACCTGCTCCTGGCCCGGGTCCTGGACGGCGTCCAGGGAGTGGTGCTGGGAAGTTTTACCCACTGCGGCTCGCAAGACGGCCTGCTGGAGGTCCTGACCACCGCCCTGGCGCCCCTCAACGTGCCGGTGCTCATGGGCCTGCCCGTGGGCCACCAGCCCGACAACCACACCCTGCCCCTGGGCGCGTACGCCCGCCTCGACGCCGCCGCCGCCTCCCTGACCCTGTCCGCCTGAGCCCCTCGCCGGTCTCCTGCAGGGAAAGGCCCTGCTATGGTAGGGGCGGTTCGAGAACCGCCCCCCGGCAATTTTTCGAGACAGTGACAAGGCTCTCAAGTCCTTAAAAATGCGAGCTGCTTCGCGGCGCTCAGCATGACCTTGCCCTGGAGCCGCCAGGGCTTTAGTCTAACGTTCCCCTGCGGGGCTTACCGGCCGGTTGAAAAAAGGCTGGTCTTCCCCCATTGACAAGGGCTTTTTCCACCTTATTTTTTCCATATACTCTAATCTTGCTAAGGAGGAATCATGCCCCATACCTGTAAAACCTGTGGCGCGGTGTCGGAGGATCCCGGCCATTTATGCGCTCCCTCGAAGGAAACCTCTACCTGCTCCTACTGCGGGAAGCAAACCCCCCACGTCAAACATTACTGCAAAGGCAAGATGGAAGACCTGAAGTATGTTTGCGAGGGCTGCGGGCGCCTGACGACTTCCCCGGATTTGGTCTGCAAACCCGCCAAAGTGCCGGCATGATCAGGTAAAACCTTTACCCAACCACCACATCTCCATACCACCAGGGGTTGAGAATTTCTCCGTTCTCAGCCCCTCACTTTTTCAGGTGAGGTAGGAGTGGAGGCCGGACAGGAGGAAGCTGACCCCGAAGTAGGTGAACAGGACCGCCATGAAGCCCAGCACCGCCAGC
>JBKQVS010000117.1:0-8332 GCA_052139855.1 Desulfobaccales bacterium | reverse complement strand
CCTCAAACTCCCCTCCCATCCCCCTGTATGGAAAAAGATAGAGCCTGGGCCGTCGGCCCAGGCTCTATCTTTTTAAAGGTGAATGAGGGTGGGCGGTGTCCACCCTACATTACCTACTTACGGGATTGGGGGAGGGGGTAAGGGCTTCCGCCCTTAGCCCGCTCCCTCACATCATTTCCTTCCCTCTATTCCCTCCTACCAGCCGCTGCCGCCGCCGCCACCACCCCCGCCGCCGGAGAAGCCGCCGCCGCCGCTGCCCGAGGACGAGCCCGGGGGGGAGGTGGATGACGAGATGGCGCCGGCAAAGGCGCCGCCCAGGCTGTCGGAGAACCGGGAGGTTTGGAAATTGTCCCAGGAATGGCCGGAATACCAGACGGGGGAGTAGGGCTGGGCCTCGGTGCCGGCCTTGGCCAGCACGTCGGAGAACTGCTGGCTCCAGGCATTCTCCACATCCAGGGCCAGGGCGAAGGGCAGGTATTTTTCGAAGAGGGCCGGGGTCTTTTCCGGGGGATTGAGAAGGTTGAGGCGGTCTTTTTCCGCCACGGAGAGGTAGAGCTTAAAACCCTCGATCTGGTCCATGATCTTGCGGCCCGACAGGGTGGGGGCCTTGAGTAGGTGATAGAACAGGGCGTTGAGGAAGCCCAGGCCGGCCAGGGCGACGGCCGCGGGGATGGACACGGCGGTGCTCAAGATAGCGACGCCGGCGATCTCCCCCGCAAAAAAGGGCAGACAAAACAGGGTGGTGAGGAAGGCGCCCAGCATTTTCGCCAGGCCGCGGCCCCGGGCCCCCTGCCAGGTTTTATAGGCCTTGACCGCCAGGTAGTAACAGGCCACGGTCCAGATGGTCAGCCAGAGGGAGCCAAAGGCCGCGGCGGCGAGGTTGGGGGAGGTGAGGATGACGGAGGCCAGACCCAGGAGGGTGATGACGACCCCGGGGGCGAGGTAGCCCGAGTTGGTGAAGAAGTAGACCTTCTCGAGTTCCCCCTTCAGGTTTTTCTTCAAGGCGTCGATGGCAGCATTGATGACGGCGTAGTTGGTGTTTTCCAGTTTGACCGATTTGCCCTTGGGGAAGAGTTGGGCGGTGACGAGCTGTTCGTCCCCGGACAGGGGGCTTTTGGCGGTATCCCGGGGGACCAGGGTGTAGTCGTCGCCCTCTTCCTGGATCAGCACCGCGCCTTTCACCGCCATGTCCACCACCGCGGCGGCAAAGGCCTTGTCATCATACCCCATGCGGCTGACGAAGCGGGCCCCGGCGGGGGAAAATCCCGACGGCGGGCTGAACAGGGGGATGATGGTGCCGGAGGCCGGGTCCCGGCCCACCCGGAACCAGGCCCAGAGGTAGAAGACCAAGAGCACGGCCAGCCAGATGAAGCCGACGGCCACGGTGACGTTGTCCCGGAGGAAGAAGCCCAGGCGGTCCTGGCCGGAGGGCTCGTGGACCACGCCCTTGGGCCAGGACACCGCCACGGTGAGGCCCTCTTTGGGGGCCAGGCGCCGGGTGGTCTTGAAGGCAATGTCGCGCTCGCCGCGCTGCACGGTGAAATCGTGGCCCCGGCCGCCCTGAAAACCGGTGTAGGCCGCGGAGTTCAGGATTTTGGCCCCGGGCGGCAGCTGGATAAAGGCTTCGGCCCGGTCGATGGCAAAGGTCCAGCCGTTGCCGGTGACGTTCCAGTAGAGCTCGTCAAAGTCCTTGAAGAAGCCCAGCTCCCGGTCGACCCGGTATTTGATGGTGAAGGTATAGACCCCGGACCCCAAGAAGACGTCTTTTTTGCCGATGAAGATTTTAACGCCGTTGGCGACGCTCTGGGTGTGGTAGGGCTCGGGCCGGCCATCGCGCAAGATCGATTCCACCTTGAAGTCCACCGTGACGGTGTTGCCCTGGCGGTCCCGGTAGGTGGTGGGAAAATCCCGGATGATGCCCCGCCGGATCTCCTGCCCTAAGGCCTGCACCGTGATGTCCTCGGTGACGGTTATGGAGGCGTCGGGGTTGACTTTGATGAGGCTCTTGAAATTGAGGATGCGCTCGGATTGGGCCGAGGCCGGGGAGGCCCCGGCCAGGAGGGCCAGGACCGTGACGGCCGTCAGGGTCAGGAGCAGGGCGCGGCGCTTCATGGGCGAAACTCCGTTGATTTAGGGAAAGGCAACCTTGGGCACTTCCCGCTCGGCGGCGGCTTCAATTTCGAAATATTCCACCGCGGTGAAGTGGAAGGCGGAGGCCAGGAGGTTGCTGGGAAAGGACTGGATCAGGATGTTGAAGTTCCGGGCGGTGCCGTTGTAATAGCGGCGGGCCAGCTGGACCTGGTCCTCGATGTCGGCCAGGGATTTTTGCAAGTCCAGGAAATTCTGGGATGCCTTCAAATCGGGATAGTTTTCGGCCACCGCGAAGAGGTTGGCCAGGGCGGCGCCCATGGCGCCTTCGACCTTGGCCTGGTCGGCCACACCCTGGGCCGCTTGGCTCTTGGTGCGGAGTTCGGTGACCTGGTCCAGGACGCCGCGTTCGTGGCCCATGTAGCCCTTGACGCTTTCGATGAGGTTGGGGATGAGGTCATTGCGGCGTTTGAGCTGGACGTCGATGCCGCTCCAGCCCTCGGCCACCAGGTTCTTGTTGGTTACCAGCCGGTTGTAAATCGTCACTGCGGTTAAGAGCAGGACCACCACCACGCCCAGGATAATGTAGAGTCCGGTCATTATTATTCCTCATCAATATTTTTGGTATTTGATCCAAAACTTTAAAATTTAATGATTAATGACTGATTCCCGAAATATTCTAAAATAACTGCATCTCTGTTCAATAATATTAATATCAGCTTCCAATGCAATCCTTCCGGCAATTTGATCAGTGTAAACAATATTTACATTTGATAAAATGCGTTGAAGTTTACCTTTTGGGTCATTCATATCCTCTAGATTCCCTTTAATTCTTGGAATTTTCTTTCCTGCAACCTTAGAAATTGCATTTTCATCAGCAAGAAGCCAGGCTTCAATTTCCTTCTTTGCTACGCAAAATTTTACTGGAAAGGGATAGTCACGATTTGGCTTCTTATCTTTCATTTTTTGAAGAAGTTTCTCGGCTGATTTTAAATCTGTGTCTTTCAAGATAATAGTTTTATTTACCATCTTATATCGAAACTCTTCTAAAAACCTAGGAAATCTTTCTAATAATCTCGGGTTCCCATACATTACGCGACATATGCAGTTATGATCTTTTAATAAGATTTTATGAATTAAGGATTGAATAATTTGTTTATCATAATTTCCTTCTACTATTAAACCAAAAGTAAACATCAATCTTCTCCCAAAGCACCGGAGTACCAAAGGTCACTAAGCGATAATTCTCCTTGTTCCAATAGTTTTTTTAGATCTCTCTTATCTTTTGCTAGAAAACATCGGGTTGCTCCCTCTTCTTTTACAACCGCCAATAGATCATTTAATGAAAACATGTCAATTAAATATGGGTGATGTGTGGTAATTAAAAGTTGTGCGGACCGGTCTATTCCTACTTCTTGTTGTCTTTGGTCAAGTAATTCTACGAGAGACTCTATCAGTTTAGGATGTAGGTGGTTTTCTGGTTCTTCGATACAAACCAAAGGAGCCCCTAATTCTGGCGGGGAGAAAATTAAAGATAAAATCGCTAAGAATTGCAAGGCACCATCAGATATTCTCCACAAATTTGTTGGTCTTTTAAGGTACTTTTCTCTCATCCAAAGAAATGTTGTACCAGTTTGTGTTGGTGGACAAGAAATGCCAACAATTTCTGGAATAATATCTTTAATTGTCTGTTCGACTCTCTTAAAATCGTCACTATATTTAGTTTGTAAAGTTAGAAGCCATGCGGATAAATTATTACCATGCTCGTTCAAAAAGAATTGCTCGCCTACGGTATTTACTTGTCGCATTGCAAGAGGGCTTAGGCTATAAAAGTGCCAGGGAATAATCGATTGTTTAATAACCATCCCTTCCCAACCTGGTATAGAATATTCTAAGAAAGATTTGATTGATGGTTCATCCTCCTGAAAAGCCACAGAGCCATCTTCATTAAACCCCTTGCCTTTACCATTTTCAAAATTAGCCAGAATATATTCGGTGTTCAAATCACGACATTTCAATGTTTCTTTTTCAACAACAAAGGTTCCAGTTCCAATTTTAGCGCTTCCAACTAAAGATATTTCATATTCATAAGTTCTTTTCTCATTCTCCTTCCAATAAAAATCTCCAAGTAATGAAATTAATATTTGGCCTTCATCGATTCCTTTCCATAAGATTTCCGAAAATCCCCCTCTGGAATTGATAGCACCCATGAGGCCTGTAGAGGCTGTATGGGTTAAGAATCGAAACATATCTACGATATTACTTTTCCCACTCATATTTGGCCCAACCAAGACATTCCGTAGACCAAGATCTATGCTAATGTCTTTAAGGCTTAAATAATTTTTAATTTTTAAGTGTTTTATCATTATAGTTCCCCTTTAGCGGGAATTGCCCGGAGTCCTATTCCATGTGGTCAATGGTTCACCCTACATTATCCTTTAATCAATTACCATAGAGTAGGCATGACCCGCCTTGGTTCTGGTACGCAGGGCGCACCCCATATTTTACCCCTTGGCTTTTTGGGCGATGACGTCGTAGGCCTGCTCCAGGGCGGCGGCGAGTTTGTCTTTGTCGGGGCCGCCGGCCTGGGCCATGTCGGGGCGGCCGCCGCCGCTGCCGCCGATGGCGGGGGCGATGGCCTTGATGATCTCCCCGGCGGGGAAGCGCCTGGTGAGGTCTTTGGTGACCATGGCGATGAGCATGGCCTTCTCGCCCGCGGCGCTGCCCAGGACCACGATACCGCTTTTGAGTTTATCCTGGAATTTCACGGCAAAATCCCGGAGGGTCTTGGGGTCGGCGGCGTCCACGGCCAGGGCCAGGACGGCAACGCCCTCCACCTGGCGCGCCTGGCCCATAAGGTCTTTGGCCTGGGTCGAGGCCAGACGGCCCTTGAGGGCCTCCAGGTCTTTTTCCAGTTTTTTCTGGTGGGCCAGGAGCTTTTCCAGGCGGGCCACCAGGTCGCCCCGGCCGCCTTTGACCAGGCCGGCGGCCTGGTCCAGTTCCCGGGCCTGCTCCTGGGTGAGTTTGACCGCGTCGAGGCCGCACACCGCCTCGATGCGGCGGATGCCGGCGGCGATGGAGGCCTCGGTGGTGATTTTGCAGAGGCCCAGGTCGCCGGTGCGCTCGACGTGGGTGCCGCCGCAGAGTTCCCGGCTGACCTCGGGGATGGCCACCACCCGGACGTTATCGCCGTATTTTTCCTCGAAGAGGGCGGTGGCGCCGGCCTCCAGGGCCTCAGCCATGGACATCTGGTCGGTGTGCACCGGCAGGTTGGCGGCCACGGCGTCGTTCAGGTCCAATTCGATGGCCTCCAGTTCGCCGGGGCTGATGGCCTGGTAGTGGGTGAAGTCGAAGCGGAGGCGCTCCGGGTCCACCAGGGAGCCGGACTGCTTGACGTGGTCGCCCAGGTGGCGGCGCAGGACCGCCTGGAGGAGATGGGTGGCGGTGTGGTGGCGCATGATGCGGCGGCGGCGGGAGGCGTCAACGGCGAGATGGGCCGGATCGTTGACGTGGACCACGCCGGCCTCCACCTGGCCCTGGTGGACCATGAGGTCGTTGGGCAGCTTCTGGGTATTGGATATCCGGACGCGCCAGCCGTCGCCTTCGATGACGCCCGTGTCACCCACCTGGCCGCCGGACTCGCCGTAGAAAGGGGTGGCGCCGGTGACCACCTCCACCTCTTCGCCGGCCTCGGCCTGGGCGTTGTGGCCGGCTTCGACGATGAGGGCCAGGATGTCGCTGTCGCCTTCCAGGGCGTCGTAGCCCAGGAATTGGGTGGGCGGCCACTCGGCCAGCTCCTGATAGACCGCGGGGATCTCCTCGCCGGGGCCGCCTTTCCAGGACTGGCGGGAGGCTTCCCGCTGGGCCCGCATGTGGGCTTCAAAGCCTTCCAGGTCGAGGACCAGGCCCTCTTCCCGCAGGGTGTCCTGGACCAGGTCCAGGGGAAAGCCGTAGGTGTCGTAGAGCTTGAAGGCCACCTCGCCGGGCAGGATTTTCTCACTGTGGCTCTTGAGGTAGCTCAGTTCTTCGCCCAGGAGCTTCAGGCCGTGGTCCAGGGTGTCGGCGAAGCGCTCTTCCTCGCCGGTCACCACCCGGGTCATGATGTGGCGCATGGCGACCAGTTCGGGATAAACCTCACCCATTAACTTGACCACGCCGTCGCAGACCCGGGAGAGGAACGGGGTGGGGAGGTTGAGGAGCCGGCCGAAGCGGATGGCCCGGCGCATGATGCGGCGGAGGACGTAGCCCCGGCCTTCATTCGACGGCAGCACCCCGTCGGCAATCAGAAAGGCGGTGGCCCGGGAGTGGTCGGCAATGACCCGGAAGGGCACGTTCTGGGCTTCGCTGGCGCCATAGGCCTGGCCGGCCAGGGATTCGATGCCGGCGATGACCGGGCGCAGCAGGTCGCAGTCGAAATTGCTCTTGACCCCCTGGATGACGGCGCAGAGGCGCTCGAGGCCCATGCCGGTATCGATGCTGGGTTTGGGCAGGGGGTGGAGGACGCCGTCGGGGGTGCGGTTGTACTGCATGAAGACCAAGTTCCAGATCTCGAGATAGCGGTCGCATTCGCAGACGCCGATGCCGCAGTCCGGGCCGCAGGACATGGCCTCGCCCTGGTCGATGAGGATCTCGGAGCAGGGGCCGCAGGGGCCGGTGTCGCCCATGGCCCAAAAATTGTCCTTTTCACCCATGCCGATGATGCGGGAAGGCGGCAGCCCGGTGATCTTCTCCCAGAGGCGGGCCGCGTCTTGGTCTTCGTGGAAGACGGTGGCCCACAATTTATCCGGCGGCAGGTGATAGTGCCGGGTGAGGAGGTCCCAGGCCATCTCGATGGCGCTTTCCTTGAAATAATCGCCGAAGGAAAAATTTCCCAGCATTTCAAAGAAGGTGTGGTGCCGGGCGGTGAAGCCGACGTTTTCCAAGTCGTTGTGCTTGCCGCCGGCCCGGACGCACTTCTGGGAACTGGCGGCCCGGCTGTAGGGCCGGGGGTCCTCTCCCAGGAAGACCTTCTTAAACTGGACCATCCCGGCGTTGGTGAAGAGGAGGGAAGGGTCCCCGGCAGGCACCAGGGAGGAACTGGCCACCCGGGTGTGGCCCTGGGATTCGAAGAAGCGCAAAAAGGTCTCCCGGATTTCGCGGCTGGTCATGTCCTACTCCTGTGGCGGGGTTTGGGCCCCTTCGGGCAGCAGGCCGTGGAAGGCCCGGATCTGTTTCTCCAGGTCGTCGACCAGCTCCTGGTGCTCCTTGAGATAGGTCTTGGCATTTTCCCGTCCCTGGGCGATGCGCTCGGCACCGTGGCTGTACCAGGCGCCGCTCTTGGTGATGAGGCCCTGGGCCGCGGCCAGATCCAGGAGGTCGCCTTCCCGGGAGATGCCCTGGCCGTAGATGATATCGAATTCCGCCTCTTTAAAGGGCGGGGCCAGCTTGTTTTTCACCACTTTGACCCGGGCGTGGACCCCGATGGATTCATCGCCCTGCTTGATGGCGCTGACCTTGCGGATGTCCAGGCGCATGGAGGCGTAGAACTTCAGGGCGTTGCCGCCGGTGGTGGTCTCGGGGTTGCCGAACATCACCCCGATCTTGTGGCGGATCTGGTTGATGAAGATCACCGAGGTCAGGGACTTGCTGATGGCCGAGGTGAGCTTGCGCAGGGCCTGGGACATGAGGCGGGCCTGGGAGCCCATCTGGGCATCCCCCATGTCGCCTTCGATTTCGGAGCGGGGCACCAACGCGGCCACCGAATCCACCACCACCGCGTCGATGGCGTTGCTGCGCACCAGGATTTCGGCGATTTCCATGGCCTGCTCGCCGGAATCGGGCTGGGAGATGAGGAGATCCTCAGTCCTGACGCCCAGTTTGCGGGCGTAGACCACGTCCAGGGCGTGCTCGGCGTCGATGAAGGCCGCCACCCCGCCTTTGCGCTGGGCCTCGGCGATGACGTGCAGAGCCAGGGTGGTTTTCCCGGAGGATTCCGGGCCGTAGATCTCAACCACGCGGCCCCGGGGGATGCCGCCGATGCCTAAGGCCAGATCCAGAGAGAGACAGCCGGTGGGGATCACCGCCACATCGAGCTTTTCTTCGGCACCCAGACGCATGATGGCGCCTTTGCCGTAATGCTTTTCAATCTGACCCAAGGCCTGGTCCAGGGCCTTGGTGCGGTCCGCGGAGGTTTGATCGGTCATGGTTGTTTTCCTTTTTGGTTTGGTTTTTGAGGGAGGGGGCCAGGGGCCGACGGCCCCTGCCG
>JBKQVS010000116.1:0-14338 GCA_052139855.1 Desulfobaccales bacterium | reverse complement strand
CCACTATGGAAAATGTAGCCGCAGGCTTTAGCCTGCGCCGGCGCCCCGAACCATGGAGGCCAGGCCTGCCCCACGTTTACTACGCCCAGGGAGATCAGCAAAGACCGATTCGAGGAGGGTTTTTGGTGAGCGCGGGATATTCCGGGATAGACTGGTCGGGACGAGAGGATTTGAACCTCCGACCCCAGCGTCCCGAACGCTGTGCTCTACCAGGCTGAGCCACGTCCCGACTTCTGTAAATGTATCCAAAAGGCGGGGCCGGGGCAAGAGAAAATCAGGCCTTGGGGATATCAAGTCTATCTTCCTCCTTGTAGGGGCGGGTTTCAAACCCGCCCCTACGGGTATGGATGAAATTTTGGTGGACCAGGCTTTCCAGCTTGGGCACACAGGCCAGAGGCCTGTGCCACTTGAGGTCATGGAATGAGATTGCATTTGGCAAACCAGGGGCTTGATGGACGGAAGTGGCTGGTTTTCCTGCTACTGATAGCTCTTATGACCGCGGTCATCGCGGGCTGCAAGGCCCAGGAGGAGGAGAAGACCTATGGCGGGCCGGACACGGGGCCGGCTTACGGGGATTTGTTCATCGACGCCTCCATCGGCGACGCCAGCACGTTGCTCCCGCCCCTGGCCATGGATTCGTCCTCAGCCAGCATCATCTCCCTGATTTACAACGGCCTGGTGAAGTATGACGGCAACCTCAACCTGGTGGGCGACCTGGCCGAGAGCTGGGACATCTCGCCGGACGGGCTGACCATCACCTTTCATCTGCGCCATGGGGTGAAGTGGCAGGACGGCGCCCCATTTACGGCCCAAGACGTGCTGTTCACTTACCGGGTGATGGTGGACCCCAAGACGCCCACGGCCTATTCCGGCGACTATCTCCAGGTGAAGAAGGCCGAGGCGCCGGACGATTACACCTTCCGGGTGACCTATGCCCAGCCCTTCGCCCCGGGCCTGGGTTCCTGGGGCCTGAGCATCCTGCCCCGGCACCTGCTGGAGGGCGTGGACATCACCAAGTCGCCCCTGGGGCGGCACCCCATCGGCACCGGCCCTTATATCTTCAAGGAATGGCGGGCCGGGGAAAAGATCGCCCTGGCCTACAACCCCGACTATTTCGAGGGTCGGGTCTATCTCAACGGCTACGTGTACCTGGTGAAACCGGACACGGCCACCATGTTCATGGAGCTCAAGGCCGGGAATCTTGACCGCATGGGCCTCAATGCCATCCAGTACCGGCGCCAGACGGAGTACCCCAAGTTCAAGCGGCTGTATAAAAAGTATCGCTACATGCCCTTTTCCTACATCTACCTGGGGTACAACCTGAACGATTCCCGGTTCGCGGACAAGAGGGTGCGCCAGGCGCTGACCCATGCCATCAATAAGAAAGAGATCATCGACGGGGTGCTCATGGGCCTGGGGGAAGAAGCCTACGGCCCTTACAAGCCCGGCACCTGGTACTACAACCCCAACGTGCCCAAATTCCCCTACGATCCGGCCAGGGCCAAGGCTTTGCTGGCCGAGGCGGGATGGACCCCCAATGCCGACGGGATTCTGGTTAAAGACGGCCGTCCCTTCGAGTTCACCATCCTCACCAACCAGGGCAATGACACCCGGCAGCGCACCGCGGAGATCATCCAGAGCCGCCTGCGGCAGGTGGGCATCGTGGTGAAGATCCGGCAGGTGGAGTGGGCCGCCTTCCTGAAGGAATTCATCCAAAAGGGGCGGTTCGAAGCGATCCTGTTGGGCTGGAACACCGGGCTGGACCCGGACCAGTACGACATCTGGAGCTCCACCAAGACGAAGCCCGGCGAGCTCAACGTCATCGGCTACAAGAACCGAGAGGTGGACGCCCTGCTGGAAGAGGGCCGCCACACCTTTGACCGGGAGAAGCGGCGGCAGGCCTATTTCCGCTTCCAGGAGATCGTGGCCGAGGACCAGCCCTACACCTTCCTCTTCGTCCCTGACGCCCTGCCGGCCATCTCCCGGCGCTTCCGGGGCATCAAACCGGCGCCGGCCGGCATCGACTACGACTTCATCAAATGGTACGTGCCCAAGGGTGAGCAGAAGTACAGCATGAGCCCGTATTGAGAGCGGGTGGGAAAAGTTCAAGGTTCAAGGTTCAAAGTTGGGGGTGGGGCAAAGGCCCATGACTGCCTGCCCTGGCAAGATGATCGCCGGGGTAGGGGAAGATCGGAAGCATCGGGAGGGGCGCCACAACTGCCTTGATCCTGCCTGAGCCCGGGGGCCGGCTGAGGCGACCAGCCAATTTTTATTGACCGAGGCCGGCCCAATTTTCCGTTGACTTTCCAGCCTGTTTTCATTATAAGGGGAACATCTGGAAATTTCCCGAGAGGTTGAGGGGGAAATCGGCCGCAGGGAAGCGGTGGTTTGGCAGCGGACCTTACAGCGGATACCCCTTTAAGAAGTTTTTCATACTGGAGGACGCGATGAAAAAGATCGGGGCCAAGGTAGCTTATATAGTGCTGGGAATTCTTTCCTTTGTGGGTGTCTGGCCCGCTTCGGCGACCCCTATTCCCCAACCGCAGGCCAAGGAACTGAATGAGGTCAAGCCCACCACGCCCCTTTATTTGAAACTCGGCGTTGATACCTTTGCTAAAATGAGCCAGGATAAAAACTTAACGTTAGCCGCACATTGGAACCATTATTCGCATGGAAACCACGCCTCGCACTGGGCCCACTACGCGCATTCGGCGCATTACTCACATTACGACAGCTTTAGATAAAAGGACCTCAAGGCATAAAATATTTTCGGGATGATTTATTATTGAATATCCTTAATTTTCCATAATTAATGATTTATAAGGGTTCCAAGTGACGTTAGCTCCTGAAAAGCGGCGTCAATTGCACGTTTTAACCCTGCTTCCCCTTCCCCATATTTGCTTGACACAAGGATCTTGAAACATCACTTCTGCGTTGATTTCCCGGTTGAGGATTTTCCCCGAAACGTAAGCTATTTTTAGGTTTACTACCAATTTGCCATCAAGCGGGTAATGATTCGCATGAGGGGGGCGGCGCCCTCACCGCCCCTCCAGAGGTTACGATCACAGAGATAGAATTACCTTTATGACGGCAACTTGGTATAAGATAAGGATTATAGCGGTTTTCGGAGGGTCCTGGGTGGATCAATACTCACTACTTCGGGATATCTCATTTCGCTTCGCCTGATGAACCGGAAGGAAGGCTGATGGACGCTAAAGTCAAAAGAAAGCCGGGCGGTTTCGAGGTCATTCTCAGCAAGGCGCTTTACGAAAAAGAGGCGGTCTTCGCGGCCGCTTACGCCCTATCGGGATTATGCTCCAACCGGGTGGAGCCAGCCCAGGCCGGATATGTCAAAGTCACCCTGGAATTTCTTGATTCCTGCCCGGAGACGGATCGGGCGGAGGTGGGGCATAAGTTTATGAATGAGCTGATCGACCAGCAGCTCAGGCTGGATCTGGAGAAGCGCTATGGCGCCATCCGCCGCCTCATCGTGCAGCAAGCCTTTGCCCCCCTGGACGATCTCAAAGCCGAGGTGAAAAGAATTGTCGGCCGTGAGTGAGCGCTACACCCTGATGCCTTTCCGCTTCAGTCCGTTTCCCGGCAAGCGGATGCTGGTGGTCAATGAAGTGGGGGAATTTATCTTCCTGGACCGGGAGAGCTTCGAGAAATTCGTGGCTTATGACCTGGACCCCGGGTCCGACCTGTTTCTGGATTTAAAGGGCAAGCATTTTGTGACCGACACCGCGGTCACCCCGGTTATCGACCTGTTAGCCACCAAGTACCGCACGAAACGGGAATTTTTAAAGGGTTTCACCGGGCTGCACATGGTGGTGGTAACCTTGCGGTGCAACCAGCGGTGCCATTACTGTCACGCTTCCAGCCAGCCCGCGGACCAGCAGCGTTGGGACATGACGCCGGAGACCGCCATCAATGTGGTCCACAAGATCATGGAGAGCCCGTCGGAACTCATTAAGATAGAATTTCAGGGGGGAGAACCCCTGTTAAATTTTGAGGTGATCAAGACCATCGTGCGGGAGGCCAAAAGGCTGAACCGGAAGAAGAACAAGAGCCTGTCTCTGGTCATCTGCACCAACCTGACCCTGATGGATGAACCGACGCTGGCGTATTGCAAGAAAGAAGGGATCGGCCTCTCCAGCTCCCTGGACGGCCCCAGAGAAATCCATGACCGGCACCGGGTGATGCGGACCGGGGAAGGCAGTTACGATCGATTCATGGAGAACCTGAAGCTGGCCAGGAGGGTTCTGGGCGAAGACGCGGTGTGCCCACTGATGACCGCCACCAAAGAGGGCCTGAGCCATTTTAACGAGATTATCGACGAATATGCGGCGCACCGGTTTGAAGGGATTTTTCTCAGGCATGTCAACCCCTATGGGTATGCGCAGAGCGATGAGCACCGGCAGAGCTTTGCCTATCCCATGGAGGATTTTGTGGAGGCTTATAAGAAGGCGCTGCTCCACATTATTGAGCTTAACCTGGCGGGGATTCCCCTGGTGGAAGGCTATGCCTGCATCCTGTTGAGCCGCATCCTGACGCCGTTCGCCACGGGGTTCGTGGACCTGCAATCCCCCACCGGCGCGGGGATCAACGGGGTGATCTACGATTACAACGGCGATGTTTATCCGTGTGACGAAGCCAGGATGCTGGCCAAGATGGGAGACCGCAGGTTTTTCCTGGGCAATGTGAACCGGGACTCCTACCTGGACCTGTTCACTTCGCCGGTACTCCATGAGTTAATCGAGGTTTCCTGCGTTGAGACTTTGCCGGGCTGTCATTCCTGTCCGTTGCAGCCTTTTTGCGGGTCGGACCCGGTGCGGAATTACGCCATTCAGGGGAACCTGGCGGGACACCGGCCCACCAGCGATTTCTGCATGAAACACAAGGCCATCATCGAATTTCTGCTGGAACTGATCGACCAGGATGACCCGGGGGTGATGGATGTGTTCTGGTCCTGGATAACCAACCGGAGTCTGGCCGAAGTGAGGGGTGAAGCCCGGTGCACGAACTGAGCGGCACGCCCTCGGGCATAACCCGACCGTTTCTGGGGGTGATCAGCACCAAGGCGCCGAGTTGGGCGAGCCACAAACCGCTGGTCTTTCTGGCGGGTTACCCGGATAACCTGCGGAAGCTGCCTTTACGTCCCTGGGGCCGGGGCAAGCCGGCGGCCTGCATCGTGCCCGCGGCGAGTCAATTCATCCCACCGGCTCAAATCCCCTGCATCCGGGATTTGCCCCGGGAGCAATGCGCCGACCTGGGCGACGGCGATGTGGTGTTGATGGAACCGGACGGCAGGATTAGGGTGGTTTACAAGGCCGGTTCACCCTATAACAGCATCCTGGCCACCAACCGGTGCAATTCCCTCTGCGTCATGTGTCCCCAGCCTCCGTGCGGAGACCCGGACGACCTGCATGAGAACAATCTGCAACTGATTTCTCTGTTGGACCCCAAAGCAACGGAACAACTGGGGATTACGGGGGGTGAACCGACCCTGCTGGGGGAGGATTTAATCACCCTGGTCCAGACCTGCCGGCAGAAGCTGCCCAACACGCTGCTGACCCTGCTGACCAACGGCAGGCGCCTGAAGGATCTGGAGTTCGCCCGGGCGCTGGTGAAGGCCGGCTACCCGAACCTGGTGATTGAAACGCCGCTGTTCGCGGACAATGATACGGAGCATGACGCCATCATGGGGGCCAAAGGGAGCTTCTATGAGACGCTCCAGGGGCTGCATAATCTGGCGCTTTTGGGCCAGCCGGTGGGGCTGCGGACCATTCTCCACGCCCTGACCATCAAGCGGCTGACGCAATATGCGTCATTCGTTTACCAGAACCTGCCGTTCGTGTTCCAGGTGGCCTTCATGGGGATGGAAACCCGGGGGCTGGCCAGCAAGAACCTGGCGCAACTGTGGGTGGACCCGTACGACTACCAGGAGCAGCTGGCGCACGCGGTGCGGTTCCTGGCGCGGCGGCTGGTGCCGGTGTCCATTTACAACCACCAGCTCTGCCTGCTGCCCCGGGAACTGTGGCCCTATGCCCGGAAATCCATTACCGACTGGAAACAGTCTTACCCGGCGGCCTGCGACAGCTGTTGCCAGCGAGAGGCCTGCGGCGGGGTTTTCGGCACCGGTGAAAGATACAGCGACTTTCTGCACGCCATCGCCTGAACTGCTTCAGTCAAGACCTGACCAGAGCGCCTTTTCACCCAGACATCAGATAACCGCACGAAAGAGGCTTGTCGCCATCCCCCCACCAAAGGGCAGTGGCGCGATGCGGATCAAATCCGGGGTTTTTCCCGCTTTCCGGTTAATTCAGGAGTTTGGCAAGGGATTCGCAAGAATAGGGAACGATATGGTTTCCCATGGCCTATTGGGCTGGGTTTATTGATAAATCCTTTGGTTTGGCGGCGCGGATTTCTTGCACCGTGGCGGCCGAGACCGGGCCGGATTGATTAGACCAAGCCTGGCGAATATAGGTAGCTACGGCGGCCACCTCCTGATCATTTAAGTTATCTTTCCAAGCGGGCATGGTGCCGGCCCCCTCCCTGCCGTTGAGAATAACGGCGATCACCTGATTTGGGTCTCCCGAGACGAAGGCATTATTATTCAGTACCGATTTATTATATAGTACGCCGCCACCATTAACGCCATGGCAAGGAAGGCAATAGTTTTGATATATCTCATGGCCTTGTTCATAATTGCCGCCTCTTTGAAAGCAACCAAGGGAGGCAATTACCATAACTGCTATAAATGCATATAACCTGATAGCCATCAACTTCCCTTTCATAACGGCGGGGCGCAGGTTCATGTGGCCTGACCTCGAATGCCAGGGGGAATCCGGTGCTGCGTGGTTATGGAGCCATAAAGATAACTATGCTTGCCTTGTTTTACCGGTGAGATCAGAGTTTCGGGATAAACTGTTGCAGGTTGTAAATGGACAACTTTTTTTCGAGATCAGCCACCTGCGCGACGATTTTCTCAAAGCCGTTGGGGCCGAATTCTTTCTGCAATTCCTTTTCAAAGGTTACCCCCAGGGCGGCAAAATCTTTGGGTGAGATTACCGAGCGAAAGGCCGGGAAGAGCACGGTATCTTCCCAGGCCGCATGGTGACGGTAGGTCTGATTAAAAAGGGTGAGATACGCCGCGACTTTTAAGCGCTCGGCGGGATCTTTCAGGTGGTCCGCGGTACTCATGCTCTGGACCTGGTCGATCAACCTACGCCCGGCGAGATGCTGTTGATAGAGAACCGCCACGAGTTCGACAAACTTTCCGGCGTTGCTGAACCGGTTAAATACGTGGAACTGTTCGTTCAGTTCGTGATACCCCTGCATAAAGCGGCTGATAAGATGATTGGCGTCGACTAACACGGATAAAGGAAATTCCTTCTCCTGTTTTAAGCGATTGCCGATTTCATCATAAATGAGCATCAGGCGCTGGAGGATCCCATGCTCCCGCATCAAATCTTCAGTTGGCGCGACTTCCCAGGCTTCGGCCTCCGGTTCGGGCTTCGCCAAACAGGCCAGTCCGAAGAGGCTGGTAATACCGATGAGCATGCCGCTTTTGACGAGAAAATTGCGACGACTCTCTTGAGGTGCGATGTGATCTGGCATAAGCAGCCCCCTGGGATATAGGCCTTGGAGAAGATCGGGCCCTGGATCACCTGGTTTTATGCATAATATGTTAAGGGCAAAATCTCGTGATGCAAGCGATTCCGGGCGGCCTGGGGGCAATCCAAGCGGCTGCCCCGCATAACTGCGGTCAACGCGGCTGGGAGACCGGGGCTGGGACAGGCGCGGCGTGAGAGATGGGGGGGTCAGAAGACAGGGCCGGGAAACCATCTCCGGGTGGGGAAATGGTTTCCCGGCTGGAGGCGGTGGATCAGATTAATAGCGGCAGAGGCCCTTGGTACAGACGGAGAGATAGGCTTCCTTATTGTCCTCCCAGTACTTGTTCCAGGCTACCTGATCTTCGCCGAAATTCTTGCCGGTGATATGGATCAGGCCGGTGGCGGCGGCTTCACGGACAGACTGGGACTTGTCAGCCAAAGCGCTGATGAGGGGTTTGACGGCGCGGGGCGAGCCGATCTGGCCCATGGCCACGGCGGCGCTTACCCGGACAGGGACCTCGTCATTTTTCAGAAAGCCGGCCAGGGCTTTAATGGCCCGGGGAGACCTAATATTCCCCAGGGCCTCGGCGGCAGCGGCCCGGACACTTTCCTGCTTGTCCTTGAGGAGATCAAAGAGAGGCGGCACCGCCATGGGGTCGCCTAAGGCGCCCAGGGCCTCGGCGGCGGCGGCGCGCACGCTGGGGGAGTCATCTTTCAAGGCGGCCACCAAGGGTTTCATGGCCTTGGGGGATCTCGTGGAAGCCAGGGCGTTGGCGGCGCTCAAGCGGACATTGGGGTCCGGGTCAGTCAAGGAGGCGATGTAGATGGCCTCGATCTTGGGAGACTTCATGCCGGCCAGGGCCTCGATGACCACGGCCCGCACCTGGGGATTCTTATCCTTGGCGGCCGCCAGCAAAGGCGCTTGCGACTGCTTGAGATCACCGAGTGCACCCAAGGACCTGGCGGCGGCGGCCCTGACCTCGGCATCGTTATCCTTCAAGGCGGCGATCAGAGGTTTTACCGCCTGCTGGTCGCTGACCTCCCCCAGGGAGACGGCGGCCAAACGGCGCACTTTCTCCGTGGGGTCCTTCAAAGCCGCGATCAGGGGCGCGGTGGCTTTTTTATCGCCGATCTCTCCCAAGGCCAAGGCGGCGGTGCCCCGGACTTCGGGTTTTTTATCCTTCAGGGCCTCGATTAGCGGGGCCACTGCCTGGGTATCGTTGATTTCACCCAGGGCCCTGGCGGCGCTGCTTTGCACATCAAGGTTTTCATCTTTCAGGGCAGCGATCAAGGCTTCCACCGCCTTGGGATTTTCAAGCTCTTCCAGGGCCACGGCGGCCAGAACCCGGACGTGAGGGTTCTTATCCTTCAAGGCGGCAATCAAGGGGTCCAGGGCCGGGTCGCCGATTTTCCCCAGAGCCACTGCGGCTTCAATGCCGGGGGAAGTATTTTCGGCAATTTTGGCATCAGGGGCGAGCTTTAATTCTATGCCGGCGCTATCGCCCAGCATGCCGATGAGCAAGGGGATGGCGGGAACCGCCTTCTCTCCCATGTTGCCCAACTTGATGGCGGCCTGGGCTCGCTTGGCCGCCTCGGGGGCATATAAGCCTTCCGCTTCGGCCTTGGCTTCGGCGGAAAGGTTGGAGGGAATTTGTTCCTTAGGAATATTGGGCTGGGCATAACCGTTGTACCCAAGGAATAAAACCGTGACCAGAACTGAAAGCGCCATATTGACTTTTGCCAATCTCATAATTCCCTCCTGTACCGGCCATCGTAAAAGCAACTGGTAATTGCTTCAGGTATTTTGCCCCTTCTAACACAGGTTAGCCGGCAAGTCAATGGAAGACTCGGTTTGCCCGGCGAATTAGTCCCGGGTTGCAACAGTTTATTTACATTAGGGAAATTCGGCCTCGGGTCCGGTCCCAGCCAGGGACTGCCGCACTCCTGCAAATCCCCGGCGGGCCTGAGGCAGAATAGGCCGCGATGGTTGAGGGCGGAGTCCGGGGCATTACCAACCCAGGCTTGAAGCCGGCAGGACGAACCTGTCCCTAGAGGGTGGAGCGGCGGGAATCCGGCCGGGGAAGTGGTTCAGGACGATAGAGCTAGTTTTTGGATTTGCGGGTCGGCAAAGCAGATAGTTCGAAACTTTGGGCCTGAATATAAGCGCGGATGACCTCGCGCTCGTAGGACGCAGTACAGGTAGCGTTATACTTGTGCAAAACTTTGTGAATGTCCCCGTGGTATCTCTCCATCAGGCTGGCCAGGACCGCGGCCCCCCCCATGATGTTGGCGCGAGGGTCGTGGGCGTCCACGCCATACTTTCTGGCGGTGTCCCGGTGCAATTGCATCAGGCCGAAACACATTCCTTTTCCCGAATGCGCATCCTTGTCGTATCTGGATTCGATGGCGCAGACCGCCTGGATGAGGTAGGGTGAGATGTGGTAGCGCTGGGCCGCTTCCTTGATGTAGTTCCAGTATTCCTGCTTTAAGAAAAGGTGGCCTATGGGGGGCGGGGTGGTGGGCCAGGGCTGGGCCAAGGCCGGGACGGTTAAGAACGTAAAGGCGCACATAGATATAATAAACGTTTTGAACATGGTTGTTCCTCCTGAGACTTCGGCGTTTGTTGGGGTTAAGGTCAGGCCCTGCTGGAGTAAGAGAGCTGGCGCGGATCAGAAGGTGTGTCGGCAGGTTGACCTAAAATGGCATGTTATTGAGCAATGATTGTGCCAGAGATTATTTACCTAACACATTATTTCACAAAAAGCAAGCAAAAATAACACAGAGTGTTGCGTCATGTGGGTATGAGGGGGTTGACCGGCAGCTGCGGTGCCCGGTGCATCAAGGCCGGGGAGGCCACGGCCCGGCCCAGAAACCCGGCCGGTGGAGGGAAGTCTGGGTGCGGGTGGGGGAAAGTATAGGTCTCATAACCTTACCGCGGCATTGCCCCAGGCGGCGGTAAGGCCGCGGCCGGCACCGGGCCCAGGAATTTACCGAGCTTGCAGGCGGCACCTTGCGGTAACCGTTTGCGGCGGTGCTGCCAGGGGCGACTCAGCCGGCCAGGAGGCGATTCCGGAGGATTAATTGTCCGTAAAGCCCGGTGGGGAAGAAAAATGGGGTTTCTTAGCAGGCCGTTTCAGGTAGAATTTATCCAACCGAGGGGGGGCCGGGTGGCACGGCCCCGGCATTTTGGGGCCCGGGGCCGGATTTACTGAACCTGAGGCGGGCCGCGAGGAAGACAGAGCTGTGACAGACCAAGATAAGGGCGGAAGCAAGGGCGCGGCCGGGGAGCGGAGGCCGGTAAGCCTGTTTTCCGCGGCCATCATTGTCATTGCCAATATGATCGGGATCGGGGTGTTCACCACCCTGGGCTTCCAGGTGGCCAGCCTGCAGTCTCCTTTTGCGGTGCTGATGCTGTGGGTTTTGGGGGGCGTGGGCGCCTTTTGCGGGGCCCTGTGCTATGGGGAACTGGGGGCCATGATGCCGCGGTCCGGCGGCGAATACACCTATCTCTCCAATATTTATCATCCGGCCATCGGCTTTCTGTCGGGCTGGGTCTCCATGGTGGCGGGGTTTGCGGCGCCCATCGCGCTGGCGGCCATGGCTTTGGGCGAATACGGCGGCGCCATCGTGCCGGGGGCGGACAAGACGGTCATGGCGGTGTCCGTCATCGTGATCCTGTCCCTGGTGCATTTGACGGACGTGAGATTCGGCTGCCATTTTCAAAACCTGTTTACCGGGGGAAAAATCCTGTTGATCGTGGCGTTCATCGGCCTGGGGTTTGGCGTGACGAATCCCCAGGCCATCAGCCTGGCGCCGTCCCGCAGCGACCTGGGATCCCTGTTCAGCCCGGCTTTTGCCATCTCTCTGGTCTATGTCTTTTATGCCTATTCCGGGTGGAATTCATCGTCGTACATCGCGGGTGAGATTCTGAAGCCGGAGAAAAATCTGCCGATCTCGTTATTTCTGGGGGCGGCCTTCGTTTCCCTGTGTTATTGCCTGATCAATTATATTTTTCTTTATACCGTGCCCATGGGGGCGCTGGCGGGGCAAATCGACGTGGGCTACCTGTCGGCGAAGGCCATTTTCGGCGGCCGCGGCGGGGCGGTGATGACCGGGCTAATCTGCCTGGCGCTGATCTCGAGCCTCAGTTCCCTGATCATGGTGGGGCCCCGGGTGACCCAAACCATGAGCGAGGACCTGGGCAGCCTGCGGTTTTTGGCGAAACGGAATGCGCGAGGGGCCCCGGTGTTTGCCATTATATTGCAGGCCGGGGTGGCGATTTTCCTGACCCTGACCGCGACGTTTAACGCGGTGTTGACCTATGTGGGGTTCACCCTGGCCCTGTTCGCCTCCCTGGCGGTGCTGGGGGTGTTCGTCTGGCGGGTCAAGCACCCGGAGGCGCTGCGGCCTTTCAAGACGTGGGGCTATCCGGTGACGCCGGCGATCTTCCTGGTGCTGTACGGCTGGATGATCGTGTATTTATTCATCGAGCGGCCGCTGCCGTCGGTATGCGGCCTGCTGACCGTGGCCTCAGGACTGCTGTTATACAAGCTGCTGGCGGCCACGGGGCTGTCCCGATCTCAAGGGAAAATTATTGAAAAATCCATACCTTAGAAAAACAGAAGGGAAGCTCTGATGGGCAAGACGCACCGGTTCGGCCTGGCAGCGATGGTGCTGCTCCTGGCTCTGGGGCCGGTCCCGGCGATGGGGGCCGGTTCGGAGCCGGTATGCGCCACGGACGGCTGTCCCGTCCTAAAAAGCGATCCCACGGATAAGTGCACCCCGGCTTACGATGATTACGCCCTGTTCATCGCGGGCATCAGCAACCGGGAGAGCGCCCTGGCGGCATATGAAGATAATCCTGCCTGGATCAGGCATGCCCAGTTTATGGACCATAACTGGGAGAATTTCACCCGGGGGCGACTGGCGCCCATGCGGGAGTGGGCCGCCAAGGAACTGAGCGCCGCGGCAGCCGCCACGGTGTTTTACCCCTTCAGCGGCCCGGATTTCGTCAACGTTTTCACTCTCTTCCCCCATGCCAAGACTTACCTGCTGATCGCCATGGAACCGGTGGGAACCCTGCCCGATGGCACGGCCCTCAAAGGACAGAATTTTTTTGCCAGCCTGCAACGTTCCCTTTACGACCTGCTGCAGTTGGACTTTTTCCTCACCAATAAGATGCGGGCCTCCCTGGGCAAAGGCGAACTCAAGGGGACTCTGCCGGTCCTGATGTTTTTCCTGGCCCGGGAACAGGCCCGGGTCCTGGACGTCCAGTATTGGGCCATGCAGCCGGACGGCAGCATTGCAGAGTCCGGCGCGGCGAGTCCGGGAGAGCCACCCGACGGCATTCCGGGGGTGCGGATCGTGTTTAAACGCCCGGGCGAGGCCGGGGCGCAAACGCTCTACTACTTTCAGTTCAATCTGCGCAACGATTCCCTGGCGCGGAACCAGGCTTTCGTCGCCTTTCTGAAGAGCTTCGGGCCGGTGACGACGTTTGCCAAAGCCGCTTCTTATTTGATGTACAAGCCTCACTTCTCCGGCATCAGGCAGTTCATTCTGGACCAGAGCACGGACGTGCTGCAAGCTGATTCGGGCATTCCGTTGCGGCACTTCGACCCGGCGGTGTGGAATCTCAGATTTTACGGGACCTACACCGGCCCCATTGCGCTTTTCAGAAACTGCTACCAGGCGGATATGGCGGCGATGTATCGGCAGGGCCAGGATATCCAGCCGCTCCCCTTTGGGATCGATTACCGCCACCGGGCGCGCACTTCAAACCTGATGTTCGCCTCCAAGAAGGCAAAAGGGCTGGCGGGCGATCCGAATTGAGCAGGGAGAGAGGGGTGAAAGTTTTTGCCGCCATGGTTTTGGCCGTGCTTGGGGTGGCGGCGCTGGGCCTGAACCCGGGCGAGGCCGGCGCCCCGCGCCTGCCGCTGTGTGTTGCCGGGCCGGAATGGCGGCCGCTGTCCGAGAGAGGGGACGAAAGGTTGCAGGCCGGACTGGAGCTGGCCCTGAAACGGCATGCGGCCTGGCGGGGTCTGCTGGACAGCGGCAAGATGGCGGTGGGGCTGGTGGACCTGGCAAACCCGACGGCGCCGCGCCTGGCCCAGGTGAACGGCACTACCATGATGTACGCCGCGAGCCTGCCGAAGCTCATGGTCCTGCTGGCGGCCTTCCAGGGCTTCGAAGACGGCAGCCTGAAGGAGACCGCGGAAATCCACCGGGACCTGATCGAGATGATCCGCCGGTCGAGCAACCCCGCGGCCAGCCAGATGATCGGCCGGATCGGCCTGAAGAAGATCGAGGCGCTGAGCCGGGATCGCCGCTATGGGTTCTACGACCCCCAACAGGCCGGGGGCATCTGGCTGGGGGGCACGTACTCCCGGGGCGGCGAGGAGAATCCCGAACCCATGACGGGTTTGTCCTTCACGGCCACGGCCTACCAGTTGTGCCGGTTCTATTACCGGCTGGCTTACGGCAGGCTGATCAACCCGGAGCGTTCGGGGCAGATGCTGAAAATCCTGGCGTTTCCCGACCTGCCCGGCAAGTTCCTGGCGAGGCTGGCCGGGACCGTGCCGCCCAACCGGTTGTACCGCAAATCAGGGGAGGTCCGGGGCTTCCATGGGGACTCGGTCCTGGTGTGGGATAAGGGCTGGCGGCGCTATATCCTGGTGGGGCTCATTGAGGACGAGGGGGGCGAACAGATCCTGAGGGAGTTGGTG